>NZ_JBEYWV010000006.1:0-252478 GCF_040644575.1 Streptomyces sp. NPDC046939 | reverse complement strand
CGGAGCCGGATGCAGTCCTTGTTGCTGTGGACGTCGGGGCGGGGGGTGCCCAGCCCCCCCCCCACGAAGACGGTCTGGGCGCCGGTCGGATGAGTGGTGACGTCGGCGCTGCGCGTCGCCCAGGTCTGCCAGCCCCCGGTGGGGCCGGTCTGGATCACGGCAAGGAGAGGGCCGGTCAGAGAACCGGTGCGCAGTTCGACGGACCCGCTGCCCGTGGCGGCGGCGATGCGCGCCGACACCGTCAGGCGCCCGGCGGGCCCGAGGTCGACCTGGTCGAAGCGCATCCAGTCGCCGTCGGCGAGGTAGGCGGCATTCTGCCCACCGCCCGTGTCGGCGGTCGTCTCCACGGCGACGCCGGACTGCGCCGCGTAGGACTCGGCCTGGACGGTGACGGTGGCGGCCCGCGCTGCGGGGGCGCTCAGGGTGATGCCGAGGGCGGCGGCCAGGGCGATCGCCAAGGCACCGACCAATAAGGGATGGAGGTGCAAGGAACGTCTGCGCATGTCACTTCCTCATCGGGGGGGAGTGGGGTGGGGTTGCGGTCCGGCCCGGAAACCGAGGTGTCCGGGCCGGACCTGACGAGGGGCCGGTGCGGGCTGCGCTACTGGTAGACGCGCACGTAGTCGACGAGCATCCGGGACGGGAACGGCGTCGACGCGTCGGTCGGGCCGGGCCAGTCGCCGCCGACCGCGAGGTTGAGGATCATGTAGTGCGGGTGGTCGAAGATCCAGGGCCCGCGCGTGCGCTCCACCTCGTCCTTGTCCAGGGTGAACACGGTGCGCCCGTCGAGGCTGAAGACGATGCCCTTGCTGTTCCAGTCGGCGGCCCAGGTGTGGAAGTCGTCCGAGAGGTCGGCGCCCGAGGGCAGCTTGTACGGCGAGCCGATACCGTTGCCACCGTTGTAGGCGGGGGCGTGCACGGTCGAGTAGGCCGTCTTCACGTCCTTGCCGAGGACCTCCATGATGTCGACCTCGCCGTTGTACGGCCACGGACGGCCGGTGAGGAAGTCGGCGCCCATCATCCAGAAGGCGGGCCACAACCCGTTGCCCTTGGGCACCTTGATGCGGGCCTCTACGCGTCCGTACGTGAACTGGAAGGTGGCGCCGGTGTTCATACGGGCCGAGGTGTACTGGCAGGTGGTGCTGCCGGTCAGCGGGTCGGGCGGGCAGGCCCGGCCGGGGCTGGCCTCCTTGCGTGCCTCCATGACGAGGTGGCCGCCGCCGTCGAGCGCGGCGTTCTGGTGGTCGGTGTAGTACTGCAACTCACCGTTCTGGCCGGTGCCGGGGTCGGCGCGCCACTTCGCCGGGTCGGGCTTGCTGCCCGCGGCGCCGTCGAAGTCGTCGCTCCACACCAGCCGCGGCGGCTGCGCCGGGTCCGGCGGCAGCGGCGGCGCCGGGTTGGGGGCGCCTCCGGTGCCGTACACCTGGAACTCCCAGAGGGAGTAGCCGTAGGGGGTGGCGCGTTCGGTGCCGTACATGCGGACGTAGCGCCCCGTTCCGGAGACGGCCAGGGTCTGTTTGAAGCCGGTGCCGGACGTGGTCGAGTAGATCGGCGTCCAGTCGGTGCCGTTGGGCGACACCTGGATCTGGAAGGACTTCGCGTAGGCGGGGTCCCACTGCAGGACGACCTTGGTGATCTGCGCGGTCGCGCCCAGGTCGACGGAGATCCAGCCGGGATCGGTCCAGCCGGTGGTGGCGCTGGTCGCCCACCGGGAGGCCGGGTCGCGGTCGAAGGCCCTGGCCGGTGTGCACTCCCAGCAGTTGCCGTCGCTCTGTGACGAGGAGGCCGCGCCGGTCTTCCCGTACGACAGCAGGGTGTCTCCGCTGCCGGGGTCGCCGCCGGTGCCGGTTGTGCCGTACACCTGGAACTCCCAGAGGGAGAAGCCGTATTGCGTGCCGCGCTGGGTGCCGTACATGCGGACGTAGCGGCCGGTGGCCGAGAGGTTCAGGTTCTGGGCGCCGCCGGTGCCGTCCGCCGTCTCCTGGACGGTGGACCAGGTCTCGGCGTCGTCCGACACCTGGATACGGAAGGCCTTGCCGTAGGCGGCCTCCCACTGGAGGGTGACGCGGCTGATCCGGGCCCGGGCCCCGAGGTCGACCCTGATCCACTGCGGGTCGGAGAAGGTGCTGGACCAGCGCGTCGCCGGGTTGCCGTCGACGGCTCCCGGCGCGGTGAACGGGTCCTCGGTACTCGACGCGACGACGGGCCGGCCCTGCGACAACAGGGTCTCGGCGGCGTGGGCGCGGGGCGCGGGAAGGCTGACGAGGGTGAGCAGGACGGCCGCGACCAGGGCGGGTAAGCCGAAGCGGCGGAGCAGGGGATGCACGGGCGACTCCTCAGTGGGGGAAGGGCGAGGGAGCGTTCCCTGGGGGGTGAGAATGGGCCGGTGTCGGTGGACTGTCAAGGCTTGCGGCAACAGGCCCGTAACGCGTTTGACGCATGCGCTGCGTGCCAGGGAACGGTTTCTGAGATCCACTTCGACGGTGTGCGTGACGCCGATCGACCGGCCTCCGGGAGTGGCCAGTTGAGGGAAGGAACCGGCAACCAGGTGCATGGGAACAGTCGTTGACAGGCGGATCGGGCCGAGGTCATCCTGGGATCCCGGGAGGAAAACGCTCCCTGGACTCGACGACCGGGCACCGGTGATCGGAAGGCGATGAAACGACCCACGCTCGCGGTGGTCGCCGCCCGGGCCGGCGTGTCCAAGTCGAGCGTCTCCCGCGTTGTCAACGGGGAGACCACCGTCGCCCCGGAGATCCGGGACGTCGTCATGCAGGCGGTGCGGGAACTCGGCTACGTCCCGAACGCAGCCGCCCGCAACCTGGTCACCCGCCGCACGGACGCCGTGGCCGTCGTCGTCTCCGACCCGCCCAAGGGCGTGGTCTCCGACGACCCGCTGTTCTCCACCGTGGTGCGCACCGTCAGCCGGGAGCTGGAGGCCGTCGGCAGACGCGTGGTCCTGATCCTCGCCGAGTCCGACGAGAGCCGGACCCGGGTGGAGCGCTACGTGGCGGGCGGCCACGTCGACGGCGTGATGCTCGTCGCCCTGCACGGCGCCGATCCCTTGCCGGCCGCGCTCGCCCGCATGGGCCTGCCCGTCGCGTCCTTCAACCGCACCGCCGCGACGGACGTCCCGTACGTGGCGCTGGACAACGCGGGCGGTGCGGAACTGGCCGTACGACACCTGCTGGAGCGGGGCAGACGTCGCATCGCCACGATCACCGGGCCGCTGGACCTGTACGAGTCCCGCGAACGGCTCGAGGGCTACCGGGCGACCCTGCGGGACATCGGCCGGCGCCCGATCGTCGCACTGGGCGACTTCACGCGGGTGTCGGGGGCCGAGGCCATGCGGCAGGTCCTGGAGGACGACCCGGACGTGGACGCGGTGTTCGCGGCCAACGACCTCATGGCCATCGGAGCGCTGCGGACCCTGCACCAGGCGGGCCGCCGGGTCCCCGACGACGTGGCCGTGGTCGGGTTCGACGACATCGAGGCCGCCGCATACACCACTCCCGCGCTCACCTCGGTGCGCAGTTCCATGGCGGACCAGGCCACCGCGACGGTACGGCTCCTGCTGGCGCTCATCGAGGGCGGCCCAAGAAAACCGGTGATCATGCCGAACGAACTCGTGGTCCGCGAGTCCAGCTGAACGCGAGGGGCGTTCGTGGACGCTGGTGAGGCGGGCGATGACCCCGGCGACGAAAGGTGCGACCCCACGCGTTCAAGCCGACTATCGAACGGGGGGTATTCGGCCAAAAGCCATTCAACGGGTCCCGGGTGAGGCCCAGTTACGGAGGGCGCGTGATCTTTTTGCGCTACATTCCGCCACTGGTTCAGTACTCAAAGTCACCCGAAACGTGTGTGTTGGATGTGTGTTTCCGGAGTCGACTCAGCAGACTCGCCGCTGCCGAACCCGGCACCTAAATCCGAGCGGAAGGATGCACACCATGCCGATCACCGCGCGCCTGGCCACAACGATCACCCTCACGGCTACCGCCCTGTGGGGACCGCTGACCGGCACAGCGCTCCCGGCCACCGCCCCCTCCCTGTACGCGCCGTCGGCGCTCGTCCTGACGGTGGCGCACGGGGAATCCGCGGCAAGCACGTCCCCCGAGCGAGCCGTCACCCTCACCTGCGCTCCCAAGCCCTCGGGCAGCCACCCGGCCGCCGGGCTCGCCTGCTCGCAACTTGACCTCGCAGGCGGTGACTTCAACGCTCTGTCGACCGAGAAGGACGCCGTCTGTACGCACCTGTACGACCCCGTCACCGTCACCGCACAGGGCGTCTGGCGAGGCACCCGTGTCACGTACGAGCGCACCTTCGCCAACGACTGCGTCAAGAGAGCCGAGTCGTCGGCCGTCTTCGAGTTCTGACGCCTAACTGACGTAGCCTCAGAAGTGCTTCCTGCCTGAGGAATCCGGGTCGGCGCGGCAGACACGGTGCCGCGCCGACTTCGAAGCCGCGCGCCGTCGCGGTGATGGCTTGCGGGTGTTCAGCCTGCGGCCGGCAGCACATGGTCGCCGACCTTGTCCGTGCTCAGGCACAGGGAGCAGACCACGGCGCCGTGCGTGGTGCAGGAGGTCAGGTCGGGGCGCTCGTAGGACTGGTGGCAGACGTGGCAGTCGAGGGTGAGGGCGCTCGGGTTGCCGTCGTCGTCGAGTGCGGGGGCGTCGATGCCGTCGTCGGTACGACGCAGGTAGTACTTGCCCCGCGTGGCGATCGCCATGACCGGGGTGAGGACGAAGGCGATGACGACCGCGGCGACGGGTGAGTACGGCTGGAGGGCGTCGCCGAGGGCGTGGAAGTACATCGCGATGGACAGGCCGGACGCGGCGACGAAGGCCACGACCCCCACCGGGTTGACGGCGTAGAGCATGCCGCGGCGGAACTCGGGGGCGAGCGGGGACAGCTTCAGCAGATACTTGTTGACGCCGATGTCGGTGGCGACGGTGACGACCCAGGCGATGGCGCAGTTCGAGTAGAAGCTCAGGATGTTGTTGAGGAAGCTGAACATGTCGGCCTCCATCAGCGCGAGCGCGAAGCCGAGGTTGACCAGGACGAACACCATCCGGCCCGGGTAGTGCTTGGTGACGCGGGTGAAGGAGTTCGTCCAGGCGAGGGAGCCGGAGTACGCGTTCGTCACGTTGATCTTGATCTGGCTGATCACGACGAGCACCACGGCCAGCGGCAGGACCAGCCAGGAGGGCATCATCGCGTCGAAGGCCCCCTTGAACTGCTGGATCGGCTCGGGCGCGACGTCCGGGCCCACCGCGGCGAGGATGTATACGGCGAGGAAGACCCCGATGGCCTGCTTCAGCGCGCCGAGGACCACCCAGCCAGGTCCCGCCATGACGACCGCCGTCCACCATGTGCGCTTGTTCGCCTCGGTCTTGGGCGGCATGAAGCGCAGGTAGTCGATCTGCTCGCCGATCTGCGCGATGAGCGAGAGGCACACACCGGCGCCGAGGAGCACGGAAGCCGTGTTCACGCCGCCGTCGCCGTCGGTCCCGGCGTAGGCGAGGAAGCGGTCGACCGTGCCGGGGTCGGTGGCGACGAGGTAGACGAGCGGGCCGACCATCAACAGCAGCCAGATCGGCGTCGTCCACACCTGGAGCTTGCTCAGCGCCTTCATTCCGTAGATCACCAGCGGGATCACCATCAGCGTGGAGATCAGATAGCCCAGCCACAGCGGCAGCCCTAGGCCCAGTTCGAGGCCCTGCGCCATGATCGAGCCTTCGAGGGCGAAGAAGATGAAGGTGAAGCTGGCGAAGATGACGCTGGTGAGGACCGAGCCGTAGTAGCCGAAGCCCGAGCCGCGCGTGATCAGGTCCAAATCGATGTTGTAGCGGGCGCCGTAGTACGCCAGCGGGAAGCCGGTGACGAAGATGACGACCGCGGCGACGGCGATCGCGAGGAGCGCGTTCCCGGTGCCGTGGGTCAGGCCGATGCCGGCGCCGATCGAGAAGTCGGCCATGTACGCGATGCCGCCGAGCGCGGTGGTGGCCACGACCATGGGGGTCCAGCGGCGGTAACTGCGGGGCGCGAAGCGGAGGGTGTAGTCCTCCAGGGTCTCCCGCACCGCCTGGTCGGCGGCGGCCTTCGGGATGTCGGTCGTGGTCCGTCGTGACGCGGTCGTGCTCATTCCGGGCCTCCCGGTGGGGGCTCTGGGGTGCGGGCTGGGACGCGTGCGGTGGAGAGCCCCGCTCGCGCGCGACTCCGCCGTTCCCCACGGGCGGTCACGCTAGGAATCGGTTGTTACCTGTGCCGTGCCTTGTCGTGAACACGATGTTTCTGCGCCGGAGGAGTCCGAGAGGCTTTGGGCCGAGGGCACGGCGGGCATGAAAACGAGTTGTCACCACCGGCGGTCCTGTGCCTGGATGAGCGACGACAACCTCGTTTCAGGGATGACTTCAGAAGGGGTCACGTTGCCGTCGGCGTCACGCGCCACGGGTGGTGAGCGGGCGGGCCGCAGGCCGCGCAGCGCTCAGGCCACCTGGTGGCCGCTGATTCGAAGACTCACCACGCACCGCTGAGCCTTGCCGAGAGCACTGCCGCTCCGGCACGGCGCGGTACAACGTGCCCACTTCACCTCAACCGGCCGGTCTCCGGCGTGCCCCGTTCATCGTGCTCTCGCGCGGGCGGGTGGCCGTACGCCGCCCGGCCCTTCCCTCAATGAGGCCATGAACAAGAAGAGACACCTGCCCGCGCTGCTCGTCGTGGCGCTGATCGGCACCATCATCGAGCTGGACATGTCCGTGCCCAGCTTTCCCGACATCGCCCGAGCGCTGGACACGTCCGCGTCCTCGGTCCAGTTGACCGTGACCTACAACTTCTTCGGCTACTGCCTGGGCGCCCTCGCCTACGGACCGCTGGCCGACCGATTCGGTCGGCGCGGCGTCATGCTCGCTGGCAACGCCGTCATGCTGGTCGGGGCCCTGGGCTGCGCGGTGGCGCCCACCATCGAGTTCCTGCTGGCGTCCCGGTTCGTGCAGGGCATCGGCGCCAGCACCTCTGTCGTGCTCGTCTTCGTCATCATCGCGGACGTCTACGAGGGCACCCAGATGCTGAAGATGTTCGGGCTGACCAACGCCGCCATGTCCACCTTCATGACGGCGGCCCCGGCTTGCGGCGGGCTGATCAACCGCACTCTTGGCTGGCGCGGCAACTACGCGGTGGTCTTCGCTGTCACCCTGGTGTCGCTGCTGCTCATGGCGGTGTACTTGCCTGAGACCAAGACCGAACGGGTCAAAGTGAGCGCCCGGCAGGTGGTCGACGACTACCGGCGTCTGCTGGGCAGCAGGGAGTTCCTCGCCGCGTCGCTCGTTCCCAGCCTGCTGTTCGCCGCCTATATGGTCTTCATCGCCGCCAGTTCCTTCCTCTACACGGGCACCTTCAGCCTGTCCACGCCGGCGTTCGCGGGCCATCTGCTGGTCATCGTCGCGGCGTTCGCGGGCACCAGCCTCTTCGCCACCAAGATCATGGAGCTTCTCGGCGGTCCTGGGCGGACCGTGGCGTGTGCCATCACCGCCACGCTGGTCGGAGCGGCCCTGTTCCTCGCCCTCGGTGACGGTCCGGTGCCCACCACCGTGTCCCTCGCCGTCTTCTGCGTCGGCTTCGCCGCCGTCTACCCCGTCGTCTTCGGCCGTTCCCTGCGGGTGTTCCCCGAACTCCAAGGAGCCGCGTCCTCGCTGAACATGGGCGGCCGGGCACTGTTGGTCACCCTGCTCACCGGCGTGGCCAGCAGCCTGTTCACCGGAGACGCCGTCGTCACGGGCGGGGTGATGGCGGTGGCCACGGCCATCGCCGCTTTGCTGGCCTTCCTCAGACGTCGCACTCCCGTCGGTGGCCAGACCGAGCGCCCGTCGGACGCGACGACCGGGGCTGACTGACCTGGCCTGCCGTCAGCCACTCTTCCCACCCCATGAGTGCGGGAGGCACTGTCCGCCGTCCGCACCGCCCCACCCGTCGACACAGGGCACGCCGGCTGTCCGTGGCGTCGGCGTGCCCGGGAGGACGGTCACACACCGCGGGGTCCGGCCCGGCGGAGGTGATGCCACAGAGCGCGTTGATCGGCGGCGGGATCCAGCAGCACCTTCGGCGCGGCGCCGTCCAGGCGCATGACGCCGCGGTGCTCGCTGTAGGAGGGCCAGTGCATTTCTTCCTCGCCTCCGTCAGCGGTGGGACGGCCGGTACGGGCGAAGGAGGTCCACGCCCGACGCATGTGTGCGGAGAGTTCTTCCGGCGCTGCCGGGCCTGCCAGCGCAGTGGGCAGGTTACCGAAGACGAAGCCGATCTCTGTCATGTGGCAGGCGCCGAGCGCGCCGTCGAGGGCGGTGGACGGCCAGGCGAACTCATACACGTAGGTGTCGGCGTCGTGCGCGGCGCGCGCCTCGGCGACCCTCAGCGCCGGAATGCGGTAGGCGTGATCGCTCATGGCGGCGGAGAACAGGTCGCCGGGGCCGGCGCCGGGACGGGCGGCCGCGTAGACCGCGCGAGCACGGTCGGCGTCCAGGCCCAGTCCGGTGAGGAAGGCGTGCAGCGCCTCGTCGTTGATCCGCTGGTCGATACCCAGCGGAACGAGGAACAGGCGGAACTCATCGCTGGTCGTACCGGTGAGGAGGTCGATGTGCCGGCCTGCCCCTTCCGCGAGCGCGTCGATGGGGCGCTGCGCGAGGGTGTCACCGTCCACGACCGGCAGCACGGTGGTGCCGCCGCCCGCCGACTCGCCCCACAACGTCGGGTCGGTGGCCTGCGCGATCTCCCGGCTCAAGGCGGCATCGGCGGCGATCAACCGCTCCGGTGCCACGGCGGCCAGGCTCTCGCGGGTCGGTTCGGCGCCGACGAGGGCGGCCAGCCGCTCGGTCAACCGCCGGGCGATGGGCTCCGGATGACTGTGGTGACCGGCGCCGCTCTGGGTGATCGCCCGGCGGAACAGACCCCGCGCCCGTTCCATGGTCATCAATGCGGTGACGCAGATGGCGCCGGCGGACTGGCCGAAGACGGTGACGTTGTCCGGATCGCCGCCGAACTCGGCGATGTTGTCACGGACCCATTCCAGTGCGGCGATCTGATCCAGCAGCCCCAGATTGGAGGGACCGTCGGGCAACAGGAGAAAACCTTCCGCGCCGAGCCGGTAGTTGAGGGTGACGACGACAACGCCGTCCGCGGCGAGACGGGCGCCGTCGTAGGCGGGCAGGGTCCCGGCCCCGTTGCGGAACGCGCCGCCGTGGATCCACACCATGACCGGCAACCCTCCACCCCTACGCCCCGGCGCCGGAGTCCACACGTTGAGGTTGAGGCAGTCCTCGCCCTGGGGTCCGGCGTCCTGGAGCAGCCCGGCCATCGCGGGCAGATAGCCGGGCTGCGGCGCGGCAGGTCCGGGAGCGAACGCATCGCGCACTCCGGTCCAGGACTGCGGCGGCTGAGGAGGCCGCAGACGCCGTGGCCCGAACGGCGGTGCCGCGTAGGGGATGTTGAGGAAGGTCGTCACCTCGCCCGTCCGTTGTCCGCGTACTCGGCCTGCCGAAGTGGGGACGGTGCTGTGCATGGTGCCCTTCCAGGTTGCTGTCGATCGGCATGATCGTCACCAGATACGGCGCTGCGGGCAACGTGTTTTCCAGGGCTCTCGCAGGGCCGTTGCCGTGCGGATCCGGATCCGGGTGCTGGTGATGGCAGGGCTCCCTTCAGTACTCCGCCCGTCCACTGTCCGGCCCGTGGCGTCGGGCACACAGGCAGCCATGGACGGGAACGTGTGCCACCCCTGTGTAATCTGCACGGATGGCACATTCTGTGAAGCCGGAGAAGCCGGAGGAGTCGAAGATCTCGGTCTCCGGTACGCACGTACGCGAGGCTGTCGGCCACTGTCTGCGGACCCTGGACGGCATTGCGGACTCCTGCCTGGAGGATCGGGCGGGCGACTTGGAGTGGACCGGCCGGGAGACGCTCGAACATCTCGCCGATGATCTGCTGACCTACGCCCTGCGTTTCGGCCTCGCGCACCCCATGGACGTCGAGCGCGTGCCGCTGCGCCTGACCCGTGACCGCGCCGGAGGGCCCGCCAACGTCATCTTCGGTGACAAAGCGGCGGGCGCCGACGGTCTGTTGACGATGGTCGAGGCATGCGGTGGCTTGCTCGCGGCGGTTCTCGACAGCACAGCCCCCGATGTGCTCGCCCCGCACGTGTTCGGCGCCTCCGACCCGGAAGGGTTCGCCGCGATGGGCGTCGTCGAAACCCTTGTCCACACCTACGACGTCGCCCAGGGCGCCGGACGCGACGGACAGCCGCCCGAGGAACTGAGCAGCCTGGCCCTTCTGCGGCTGTTCCCGGACGTGCGCGTCACCGGCTCCGCCGGCAGCACCTTGCTGTGGGCCACGGGACGTACCGGAACCCCCGAGCGACCCCGCCGGACGAGCTGGCGCTGGTACGGCGCGCCCGCCACGGCCCCTTCCGACACGCCCTGAGGCGATGCCCGCGCCAGGCCCGGTGCTGCAGCGGGACACCGTCCTCGTAACTGACCCGCGCACGTCCCGGTCCCGACGCGTGTACCTGGGGGAGCGGTCACTTTGATCCGCTGGTAGACCGACTTCCTCGAACACCCGAAGCAGGGGATGCCTGGTCACCTCGAAGGGCAGGGGAAGGCGGATCGCGGGACGAGCGCACGCGCAACGGCTGGTATTACTGAAGCATGCAGGAAGAGACGGCACGCTCCGCGATCGACACATTCATCTCCGCCTTCAACGCCTCGGACGACAGCTATGTGACTGCCCTCCTCTCCCAGGCCCTCACCTCGGACGTGGTCTTCTGGGGGCCGTTGGGCCGCAGCGAGGGGATCGCGGCGGTCGAGCAATTCGTGCGGGACATCCGGCGCCACCCGGCGGGTACCGGGACGATGGTGCGCTGCTCGGCGGTGGACATGCCCGGCGAATGGGCCCGGTACCAGTGGGTCTTCACTACGCCGGATGGAGGCCCCCGCCTGGCAGGAACGGACGTCGTCCACCTGCGGCGGAGTCTCATCGACCAAATCATCGTCTTTGCGGGGGAGATCGGACCCTCGGGTTCCGGCTCCTGAGTCGTCCTTCTGCCGTTGTCCTTGCCCTGCACTTGTCCCTTTCGGCACCGCGACGCCTAAGGCCTGTTGTGAAAGTGCTGGTCGCGGCCATCTGAGCGCATTGAAAGCCTTGCCGAGGGACGTTGGCTGGCGTTCTGTGGACGGCTCGTGCTGATGCTTGTCAGTGGTCGTGGTTAGGGTGACGATCATGAGTCTGACAGCAGTGATGATCACGATGGATTGTGCGGAACCGCAGGAGTTGGCCCAGTGGTGGGCCACTGCGTTGGGAGGCGAGATCGCCCAGGACCACGGCGACTTCGTCATCGTCAGAGCGCAGCCTCTGGCACTGGGGTTCCAGCGTGTGGCCGAAGAGCGGCGGGGCAAGAACCGTGTCCATGTCGACTTCGCTGCTGCGCCCGGTACGGGCATGGCTGGGGAGGTGGAGCGGCTGGTCGCTCTGGGGGCGAGCGTTGTCGGCGAGCACACTGTTCCGGGCCTTACCTGGACTGTGCTGCGGGACCCGGCCGGCAACGAGTTCTGCGTCCACTAGAGGCCGTTGCGATAGTGGATCTTGTCTGTCGGTGATCACGCACTGGGGGACGTGGGGATCTGACGAACGGCCAGTGGGCCCGGCTTGAGCCTCTGATGGCGCGAGGCATCGAGCCGGGCGGTCCGCGGATGTAGACGCGGCGGTAGTTGGTGGACGGCATACGGTGGCGGACGCGGACCGGTACTCCCTGGCGGGACGTGCTTGAACGTTATGGGCCGTGGGACCGGGTCTATGACCTGTTTCGGTGATGGCAGCGGGACGGTGACTGGGCGAGGATCCTCACCCGGCTCCAGGTCAGGGCTTTCGATTCCACCGTCTGCCGGGCCCACCAGCACGCCGCCGGAGCGGCGAAAAAAGGGGACCTCCAGAAGTAACCGCCCGGCGGGATCTTCGTCGAGCCGGCCGATCACGGCCGGACAGCGGGGCGACTCCCCGCATTTCGAGCCGGTACTGGAAGTCACCCGGGTTCCCCGGCTGTGGGCCGGCAGGCCGCGCAAGTGCCCGAACCGGGTGCGGGCCGATAATACGTACGGCTCGCGCAGCAAGCGTTCCTACCTACGCAGACGCGGGATCAAAGCCACCATCCCGGTTCCGGCGGACTGGGTCAGCAACCGGCTCAAGCAGCATCGGGCCGTCGCCACCCGGTATGGCAAGCTCGCCGTCCGCTACGAAGCGACCGTGCTGGTCGCAGCATCAATGAGTGACTGTGACCAGCACTTTCACAACAGGCCGAGAAACACGCGATCAGTCGCGCCCCGAGCAGACGAGGACGTACGTCCGTCGGGACGCCCCCGCGCCAGCGGGAGCCGCCGCGCTTCGTGCGACCCGGCTCGTCGGTCTCAGGCCTGCGCGGTGGGGCGGACGACGATTTCGCCGACGTCGATGCCGTCGGGCTGGTCGATGGCGTAGCCGATGGCGGAGGCGATCGCCGTGGGCGGCATGGCGATCTCATCCCGCTGCCGGGTCATCGCGGCGGCGGCTTCGGGGCTGGCGCCCTTGCCGATGCCTTCGGTGTTGGTGAAGCCGGGGGAGACGAGAGTGACGCGCAGGTCGGGCCCGGATTCCTGGCGCAGGCCCTCGGTGAGCACCTTCACCGCGGTCTTGGTGGCGGCGTAGACCGCTTGGGGGGACTTGACGACGTAGGCGGCGGTGGACGCGACGTTGACGAAGTGGCCGGAGCGCTGCCGGCGGAAGACGGGCAGAGCTGCCCCGATGCCGTTGAGCAGGCCGGTGATGTGGGTGGAGACCATGGCGTCCCAGTCGTCCTGGCGCAGGTCGTCGAAGGGGGAGACGGCCATGGTGCCGGCGTTGGAGACGAGGACGTCGAGCCGGCCGTAGTGGGTGAGGGCCGTGTCGGTAAGACGGTGGAGGTCCTCGCGGCGCGTCACGTCGACGACGACGCCGGTGGCGGTGCCATCCTTCGCCCTGATGGCGTCCACGACGGCATCGAGGCGGTCCTCGCGCCGGGCCCCGAGCACGAGGCGGGCGCCCTTTTCGGCGAGGTAGGCCGCGGTTGCCTCACCGATGCCGCTGCTGGCACCGGTGATCGCGATGACTTTGCCTTCGATGCCCGACATGATCGGTTTCCCTTCTCGGGGTGTGCGCAGGCCAGTGCGGTGACCTACAGTGAAAACGGGGGTGCCCCCAGATAGTGCACCGTAAGTGGGGGCGTGCCCGGTTAGCAAGTCCGGAGAGTGGCGAGGAAAGGGATGGCGAGCACGATGAGTGGGGAGACGCTCCGGCCGCTGCGGGCCGACGCGCGACGCAACAGGGAGAAGATCCTTGCGGCCGCGGTACGGGTGTTCACGGCGCAGGGGTTGGACGCGCACCTGGAGGGCATCGCCAAGGAGGCGGGTGTGGGCAGCGCGACCCTGTACCGCAACTTCCCCACCCGACAGGCCCTGATCGAGGCGGTCTACCGCAACGAGGTGGCCCGCCTGTGCGAGGCGGCCCCCGCCCTGCTTGCGCAGAAGTCGCCGTTCGAGGCCCTGCGCGCGTGGACCCGGCTGTTCCTGGACTACGTCACCGCCAAGTACGGCATGATCGACGCCTTGCGCGCCATCGCCGCGACCGGAGGCAACCCTTACGGCCACAGCCGGGAGATGATCCAGGCCGCCCTCACCTCCCTCATGGAGGCTTGCGTGGCGGCTGGGGAGATCCGCGCGGACATCCCGCCCACTGACATCGCCGCTGCCCTCGAAGGCATTGCCCTCACCTCGGCGGGTGCCGAACATCGCCAGCAAGCAGAGCGCCTGCTCGACCTCACCCTGGACGGCCTGTCGGTCCGTCGTTGAGGACTCTCGCGCGGGCCCGCTATCAGGCGGGCGTGCCTTGTTGCGGCTCGCGCATCCGTGCTGAGCGCACCGCGTTGCGATAGTGCCGGGGCGAGGACCCGACTTCACGCCGGAACGCCGTGCTGAAGGCGCTTTCGGATTCGTAGCCCGTTGCGGCTGCCAGCTCAGAGATGGACAAATCGCCATTGCGGAGGCCGTCTCGGGCCAGGGTCATTCGCCATTTGATCAGGTAGGTCAACGGGGGCACACCCACTTTGGCTTTGAACGCTGCGGAAAACACCGAACGCGACATCTGACTGATCTCAGCGAGCTCGGCGAGCGTCCATCGTCTGCCTACCTCGGCGTGGATCGCCCGCAGCGCCGCCCCGACGCCGTCCTCGGCCAGCGCTGCGATCCAGCCGCTGGGCTGCGCGTTGTTCTCAGCGTGCGCCCGCAGCATATGGACGAAGATGATCTGCGCAAGGTGCTCCAGTACCAAGGGATTGCCGACATCGAGCGATTCGATCTCGGAGACCAACAACGAGGCAAGGTTCATGAACAGCGGTCCGCGCGGATCGCCTGCCCGGACAAGGACCACCCGCGGAAGCGCATCGAGCAGCATCGCGCTGTCGCCGCCATCGAACGTGAAGTCGACGCTGCACGTGTACGAGTCCTCGTCTGCCTCGGTCCCGATGCGGAATCCTCTGCCGCTCGTGTTGCGCGGCAGCGTGGCGGCCGGGCGGGCCTCAACCTCTTCGAGCGAGCTGCTCAGCATGTACTGCGGAGGGTGGCCGAGCAGGTAGAAGTCGCCCTCGTTCAGCAGTATCGGCTCGAGACCGTCCAGTCTCAACCAGCACTGACCTGTGACGACAACACCGAGTTTGACGTGAGGAAAAGGGGCGAACCGCACGCCCCACGGACCGGCGGCGTGCAACGGCGCCGGCACAACAGCGCGGGGACGGAGCAGCGCCATGACCGCGGCCAGCGGATCGCGCAGGCCAAGCACCACGCGAGGCGCGGACGATACGTAAAGAATCTCGGACTCCACGTTATGGACCGTATCAGTGAGCCTGGCTGACGATGGTGCCGAACCAGCCTCTGCTGGAACAGCTCACAACGGCGTCATCGCCAAGGCGACAACCTTGGCATCTGGATGGATAAGGAGCGGACTGTGCGCTATCGATACCTCGGCCGATCAGGACTGCGTGTTTCGACCGTCTCTCTAGGAACCGGGAACTTCGGAGCCGGCTGGGGGCACGGTGCGACCGTTTCCGAAGCGCGTGACATGTACGACGAGTATCGCGCGGCCGGCGGGAACTTCATCGACACCTCCAGCAACTACCAATTCGGAGACGCGGAGGAATATCTCGCCGACATGATCGGCTCACATCGCGATGAGGTGGTCCTGGCAACCAAATACGCGACGGGCACCACAATGGACAGCGGCCTGCAGATGACCGGTAACAGCAGAAAGGCGATGGTGCAGTCGCTGGAGGCCAGCCTGCGACGTCTGAAGACCGATCGCGTGGACCTCTTGTGGGCCCACGCGCCCGACTATGCGACTCCTGTCGAAGAGATCATGCGCGCCTTCGACGATCTTGTCCGGTCCGGCAAGGTGCTCTACGTCGGCCTGTCCAACTTCCCTGCCTGGCGGGTCGCGACAGGCGCGACGATCGCCGCGGCGCGAGGGTGGACACCGCTGGTCGCCATCCAGGCCGAATACAGCTTGGTCCAACGCGCCGCAGAACGCGATCTGCTGCCGATGGCAGAAGGCTTCGGACTGGGAGTGCTGGGCTACTCCCCCCTGGGTGGCGGCATGCTGACCGGAAAATATCGCCGGGGCGAAACCGGTCGCGCGCAGAGTTCGATCAGCCAGTTCCTCCACAAAGAAGAGGACGGCAACAAAGCCACCGTACTCGACACGGTGGAAGCGATCGCCCAGGAACTGGATGCCCGTCCCGAGACGGTGGCACTCAGCTGGTCAATGGCCAAGGGGGTCATCCCTATCGTCGGCCCACGAACGACCGAGCAGCTGAAGACCAACCTCGCAGCCACCGAGCTTCATCTCAGTCCCGAACAGATCGACAGGCTTGACACCGCCAGCACGCTACAACTGGGTTACCCGCACAACATGAAGACTGACCCGGGCGCCATCCAGGCCGTCACAGGAGGGCAAGCGAACCTGCTCGACGCCCCTTCCTTGAGCATCCCCTGACCTAGGCCTTCCTTGACGGCCCGTCAACACAGTTGGCGGGCCGTTGCATACTCCTGCGCCTTGCGGCTCGCGCACCCTAGTGACGCGGCGCCTACCAATAGACGCGCCTGATCTTGCCAGGGAGTCGTCTCTGCCGCTCCGCTTCCTGGAAGATCACCGACGCCGCGATCAGAAAAACGCGGCGGAGTTGCGGGTCTGGGTTCGGGTTTTCCACATTCCCGACTCAGGATTACCTGAACGTATACCGTCCGCTGCGGGCGCGGCGGAAGTTCTGGTCGCCGCAAGGAGCAACCGCAGGAGCAAGCGCCGGACTGCAGATTTCGCTCGGCGGTCACCAGCTTCCCTGAATGCGCCCGGCGCGGAGTCGCTGTGCCCGCCGCTTCCCCTGCACCGCTGCCGAACCGGTGAAGGCGGGCACGAACGCGTAGCGCTCACCGGGACGGTTCCCGCCCCGGGCCGGGGGTTCATGCCGGAGTGGCGTCGCCCAGACACGTGTCGATCTGTCGGCGCAGCCGGGCCTGTAGCGTGACCGCGTGCGGTCGTGTGGTGAGCATGTGGTGCTCGCCGGGGACTTGGAAGTAGCGGACGGGCTGGTCGGAGAACTTGTCCCAGCCGTGCAGGAGTTCCAGCCACAGCACCTTGGCCTCGTCGGCGGGCATGTCGTCGAAAATCGGCAGCGGCGGAGGCTCGGCGCCGTGGAAGACGGTGATCTGCGGAAGGGTCCCGCTCGGATCGTATTCGGCCCGGACTGCCTTCAGGGACTCGGCGAGCGTCATCCAGTTCGTGAACTTCTCCGCGTCCATGTCCAGTTCGAGCAGCCGCCGCTCCGACGCCGCGCGGACCACCTGGGCGAGCTGTTCCCGGGTCGGCAGGCCGCGCAGCTCGGTGGGCAGTTTCCGTGACTGCTCCGGCGTGATCAGGCCGAGGAAGAGGGCCAGCACCGAGATCGTCACGGGGAAGTCGAGGCCGGACAGGAGCGGGCGCAGCAGCGGCGGGAAATCGATGCATCCGAAGAACGCCACCTGTTCACCGCGGGCTTGCAGTTCCTGCGCGATGGCGTACGCGACGATGCTGCCGGACGAATAGCCGGCGAGCGCGTACGGGCCGTGCGGTTGCCGGGCCTGGATCGCCGCGGTGTACACGGCGAGCATCTCGGCGTGCGTGGCGAACGGCGTCTCGCCCTCGTTGAAGCCCCGGGCGCGCAGTGCGTAGAAGGGCCGGTCGCCGGCGAAGTAGCGGCTGAGGTCCAGAAGGGCGAGCACATCACCCGCGCCGGGGTGCACGCAGAAGAACGGTGCCTTGTCGCCGTCGTCACGCATCGCCACGACGGGGTCGTAGGCCCGTGCTTCGCCGCTGATGCTCTCGGCGAGCGCGCGTACGGTGGGCGCGGTCAGCAGTGTGCTGATCTCGACCTCCGGCACGTCGAGACGATCGCTGACGGCGCGGCGCAGCCGGAGCAGGTCCAAAGAGGTGCCCCCGAGGTCGAAGAAGTCGGCGGTGGCGCTGATGTCGTCCGGTTTCATGTCGAACAGGTCGGCGTAGATTTCGACGAGGGCTTCCTCGGTCGGCGTGCGTGGCGGCTCGTACGCTCCCTGGTGGCGCCGCACCAGGTCCGCGGTGCGCGCGATGACGTCGGCGAACTGGCCGGCCGCGAGCTTGGCGCGCAAGGTCGCTCGGGAGATCTTCCCGAGGCTGTTCTTGGTGAACGCCTCCTGCGGCAGGGGGATGACGAGTGCGGGCCGGAACGCCCAGTGCATGACGACGGTGCTGCGGACGGCGGTCAGCACGCGGAACAGTGCCCGGTCGTCGTCGGTGGTGGGGGAGAAGGCGATGACGAGTTGCTCCGTGTCGCTGCCCGGTGGCCTGATCGGGAACGCGGCGACGTAGGACGGAGCGACTCCGTCGAGTTGGTGCAGTACCGTCTCGATGTCCTGGCTGTAGTAGTTGACGCCGTTGACGATGATGCTGTCCTTGTCCCGGCCGATCAGCGTGAGCCGCCCGTCGTCGACGCGACCGATGTCGCCGGTGCGCAGCCAGCCGTCCTCCGTGAACGCCGCCCGGGTGGCCTCCTTGTTCCGGTAGTAGCCGGGCGTGATCATGGGACCGCGGAGCTGCAGCTCACCGGTGTCGGAGATCCGCATGTCCAGGTTCTCCACGGGACGGCCCACCGCGGCGAACTCCTGCCCCTGGTCGCCGTCGGGGAAGTCGAGGGAGTACACGCTTCCGGCGCAGGTCTCGGTCATGCCGAATGCGGGCCACAGCACGCCAGGGGGCAGCCCGAACTTCTCCAGGAACGCGGTTCCGGTAGCGCAGGGTACGGCTTCGCCACCGCTGACAATGTGCCGCAGGCAGGACAGGTCCACGTCTGCGGGAACCCGGTACCGGTCCGAATTGAGCAGACCAAGGAGGAAGTTCGGGGCGAACGTCACCGTCACCCGGTGCCGGGCGATCAGACGCAGGAAGTCGAGCGGTGCGTTGAGGATCACCGACGGAGACACGTGCACCTGCGAGGCCCCGGCGAAGACGGGCAGCAGATGGCATTCCAGAAGCGCGGCGACGTGGTCGAAGCCAATCCAGTTGAGCGTGACGTCCGCCGACGTCAACCGATGGAACCCGTTCTTGGCGGCCATCGACGCCATGAGGTTGCCGTGGGTGAGTATCACCGCCTTGGGCCGGCCGGTCGATCCGGAGGTGGGCATCAGGACGGCGACGTCGTCAGGACCGGCATCGTACGTGCCGGTCGCCGGCTCATGGCGCGACAACTCCTCGAACGTGGCGATGCGGACGTCCGGCAGGGGGAGCCGCTCACCGGCCACGAGCAAGGGCCGGCCCAGGAGTTCGTGCAGGTGCTGGTGCTGCTCCCGGTCGGCGTCCTTGGCGCTCGGCGGGAGCGGGCACGGGACGAAGCCGCCGAGCACGCAGGCCCAGAAGGTCGGAAGGAACGACGCGGCTTCGTCCAGGAGCACCAAGACGTTGTCCTTGGGGCGCAGACCGTGGCGGCGAAGACCGGTCAGCACGCGCAGTGCCTCGTCCAGCAGCTCCGCGTAGCTGCTCTGCCGCACGCCTGTCTCCGTGCGGTAGTGGAGCGAGGAAGTCGTGTGGGCCCGCGCCGCGTGGGTCAGCAGCCGGCCGATGTTCGGCGTCTCCATGATGTCCCGTCTCGTCCTTTCCGGTTCGCCCGCGTCCGGCCTCACGCCAATCGCGCGGTGAAGAAGGTGGCCGGGTGATTCCGCTGCGGACGGCCGTAGCGCTCACCCAGTTCGTCCACGGTGGACTCCGTCACCGTCCAGCCGAGCGACGCCAGATGCGCGCGGGCGTCGCGGCGTGGCTCACTGTTCGTGACCTGGTCGATGTCGATCCCGAAGTCGGTGATCGTCGACCGTACGGTCGCATCGGCGCCGGGGATGTCTGCCGCCACCGCCCACACCGCAACCGTGCTGCCGAACGCCGACAGTTCGTGCATCCGGTCGAGCAGACGCCCCTCGGCGGTCGGCGGCAGGAACGGCAACAGGCCCTCGGCCAGCCACGCCGTGGGCTGTTCCGGATCGAACCCGGCTCGGACGAGCGCGCCGCCCCAGTCCGTCCGCAAGTCGACCGGCACCGGCCGCCGGTCACACCTCGCGCGCGCATCGGCCTTGTCGAGCACGTTCTGCTTGAAGTCGAGCACCGAGCCGTGATCGATCTCGAACACGGTGCACCCCTTCGGCCACGGCAGCCGGAACGCCCGGGTATCCAGCCCCGCCGCCAGGATCACCACCTGGGTCAGCGGGACTTCGGCGAAGTAGTCGTCCAGGAACCGGGTGCGCAGCGCGGTGACGCGGGCGAGCGCCCGCAGATTCTCGGCGTTCTCACGTAGTCCGATCTGTGCGTGGCTGACCGGGAAGGCCTCGGACATACCCGCGGCCCGGACGAACTCCGCGGCGAAGACGTCCTCGAACAGCGGCCGCTCGCCGCCGGTCTCGACGGCCCGCGAGGCGGCCACGATCACAGCCGTCACGTCCATCTGCGCTCCCTCGCTCTCCCCGTGCGGGCGGCGACGTCTTCCGGCTCTTGACCCCCGACGGTGAGGGCTTCGCTCGTCACCCCGCAGTCGGCCGGGGTGACAACGCGCCAGGACCCGCCGGTCCCTTCCCCCCGGCCGACGGCAGTCACCAGCCGGTTCACCGCGAGGCTGTGCGTGTCGGCGAACCCCCTGTCCAGTTCTCGCAGCGGTCCCTGCGGCTCGTGCACCTCCCTCGCGGAACCCTCCCGGGCGCTCGCGCGCTCTGCATCGGCCTGACTGTCGAGCACCGGAACAAAGGCTTGGCCCGTCACCGCGGCCGCGCTACGTGCTTGCACGTGTGGCAACGGGTGCGCAGGATCAGGAATGCGAGGTGACGCCGTCGGCGCAGAGGTCGCAGAGGTCATAGTGACGCAACCGTCCTTCTCATGAACGCGGGAAGCCCGAACGGGGCCTGGGCACGGAAACGCGGGCCGAAGTCGCGACAGGCTCAGCGACAGAGGCCGGCGCACACGCGGGTCGTCGGCGACTGACGCATCTACGCCGCTGTGACCCCGTTCAGGCCGTCACCGACAGGGTGACCCGCATGTGCCACAGGCAATCACCGCGTCCCCGCAATGGATGCACCAGCAACCGCAGTGGCCTACAACCGCGGCGCCAGCACATGCGCCCGAGCGCCCCCCTGTATCCACGAACGGGCCCGCCGCTGAGCAGCGGGCAGCGCCTCGCCGACGCGGGCGTACGCCTAGTTGGTTCCGGCGGTGAACTCACCGAAGAGCTTGTTCGCGGTGGGGGAGGTGAACATCCGCATCATCTCCGCACGAGCGACCTGCTTGCGGAACTCTCCCTCGTACGTGGCGTCGCCGGCGTTGTGCATGAGGTCGGTGATCCATGCGGCGAACGCCTGGTAGTTCCATATGTGGCGTAGGCAGTCCTCGGAGTAGCTGTGGAGCAGGCTCGTATCGTCCTCCTTCCTCCAGGCGAGGATCGCCTTGGCGAACATGTCGGTGTCGTGGAGGGCGAGGTGGATGCCCTTCGCACTCATCGGCGGGACGATGTGGGCCGCGTCGCCGAGCAGGAACAGCTTGCCGTAGCTCATCGGGTCGAAGACCACGCTGCGCAGCGGGATGACCTGCTTGCTGAGGATCTCGCCGCTGGTCACCGGAGTGCCGAAGCGGGCTTCGAGTTCGCTCCAGATCCGCTCGTCGGGCCACTGCTCGGGGGTGTCGTCGACCGGGCACTGCAGGTAGATGCGCGTGGCATGCGCACCGCGGGGGATCATGCCGCCCAGGCCACGCTCGTGGATCGCCATGCCGACCGGGTCGGTAGCTGTAGCCGCCCAGACGGTGAGCCAGGAGTAGCCGTACTCGTACGAGTACTCGCTCAGCACGTCGGCAGGAATGGCGGCTCGGCTGACGCCGTGGAAGCCGTCCGCACCGGCGATGAAGTCACAGGTGAGGGCTTTCGGCGTGCCGTCGGTGTCCCGGTAACGGACGGTGGGCTGCTCGCCCTCCACGTTCTCCAGGCGCACGTCGAGGGCCTCGTAGCGGAGGTCGCCTCCTACGGTCAGGAAGACGTCCGTGAGGTTGCGGACGAGGACGTGCTGCGGGATGAACATGCCGTCTTCCTCGTCGTGCTCGATGTCCATCGGCACGGCCCGCCCATCGATGAAGAAGCCGCTCTCGTCCTGGGGGATGGAGTCGCCCTCCAGGACTTCCCCGAGTCCCCACTTACGGATGATGCGCACGCCGAAGCTGTCCAGGGCTCCGGCACGCTGGCGCTGCTCGACGTAGGCGCGGCTGCGCTTTTCCAGCACGACGCAGTCGACGCCGTTGCGCTGCAGGATGTTGGCGAGGGTCAGGCCCGCGACCCCGGCCCCGACGATGACGACGGGGGTGTTCTCGCGTGACTCAGCCATATTGATCGGGTCTCCCAGGGTCGGAACATGGTGGTGCCGCCGTCCAGGTGGCACGGCGTGCTGGCACCACTGTGAAACCCGCCCCGAACCGCATACCACCGCTAAACCGACGCCGGATACCGGAAACCCGCCAACTGCTGAGAAGGCGGAAGGGCCGGGCTAAGTGGGGCTCCGGCGCGGCGTACTCGCGCTACGCCGCCGCAGCGCTGTTGCGCAGATTGGCCTGGTAGCTGCCCGGGGTCTGGCCGACGACCTCGTTGAAGGCGTCGATGAAGCTGGACGGGTTCGACCATCCGCAGGTCACCGCGGTATCGGTGACCGACATGCCATTGGTGAGGTGGGCCAAGGCGTGGTGGATGCGCAAGGTGGTGCGCCAGCGGTGGAAGCTCATGCCGAGTTCGGAGTGGAACAGGCGGCTCAGGGTCCGTTCACTGGCGCCTGCGATGCGCCCCAGCTCCGTCAGCGTTGCCGACCGCGCCGGGTCGGCGTGCAGAAGGTCGGTGACCGCACGCAGCCGGTCATCGCGAGGTTCGGGCAGGTGCAGAGACTGCTCGGCGCTGTCGGAAAGCTCGTCGACGACGACGCCGAGCAGCCGCTGACGGGCGCCGGGACGCGCCTCGGGCCGGTCGACGGTCAACGCCAGAACGGCTTCGCGCAGCAGCGGACTGACCGCGAACACGCTGGGGTAGGGGAGGAGGTCGTCGCACAGCTCGACCGGGATGGCCAGCAGGCGGACGTCGGTGCGGCCGTAGAAGCGGTGACCATGGGCGAAGCCGGGCGGCGTCCAGGTCACACGGTTAGCCGGAGCGACCCAGGTTCCGCGTACGGTCGTGGTGGCCAGGGTTCCGGCAGCCGCGTAGACGAGCTGTCCCGCGTCGTGCGTGTGCGGATCGAGGTGATAACCGTGCGGCAGCCACCCCGCCCCGCTGGGGGGAGGCAGCGGGCCCGAGGCAGACCAGGCATCCGGCGAAGGCTGGCGGCTTTTCGTCATCGGCCTTCAATCTACCGGTGGTGCGCGGGTTGGTGTCCGGCGGAGGAGGAGCTGGCTCGGCTGCTGTATGGCGACGCTTGGTGGTCGGCTTTCGAAGTCCTTCGGGGGGTGACCAGGCAGCCAGGGCGCTGGTCAGGCGGGCGATGGCCTTTCGGCCGCGGTGGGATGAGCCGTCGTCGACGACCTGGTAGACGCGCTGGCGCTGGCGTAGGGCTCGGGCTCATGGCCTACCTGACCAGGTTCATGAAGGGGACGATGCCGGTGCACGGACCCCATCCCGCGGCGCCGCGATCGCCCCCGGCCGTTGCCGACCAAGCCCCGCCCGATCCACCGCCGCCCGGTGACCTCTGGGCGCAGGGCTCGACGCGCCGGGGGCCACGCTGACACAGATCGTCAACTGATTGATTCTCACGGATCTGGTCGCGTTCTCAGTCCTGCGTAGGGTTCCAAGGAGACGGCTGTGCGGCATGTGCGCACTCCTGTTGCCGCGCCGCATGTTCAGGCACACCCACGACGCATCCACGAGAGAAGGAAACACACTCCTATGCGCGCCCTTGTGGTCGATCACAGTGAGGCCGGACCCGTCCGGTTCGCGGATGTCGATGAGCCCGTACCGTCCGCCAGTGAGGCGTTGGTGGAGATACGGCACATCAGTCTCAACTTCGGAGAGCTGAATTACGTGCACCAGTGGCCGGCCGGCGCTGTACACGGTCACGACGCTGCCGGCGTCGTGGTGCGCGCCGCGTCCGACGGCTCGGGGCCGCCCGAAGGTACGCGCGTCGCAGTGGGCATGGCTCCTCACGCGTGGGCGGAGCGGGTGGCAGTCAGCCCCGCCTCGCTCGGCACCGTCCCCGAGGGCGTGGACCTGGCCGACGCCGCCGCGCTGGGAATCGCCGGGGTCACCGCGCTCAGAGTGCTGCGCACACGTTCCCTGCTGGCGCGCGACGTGCTGATCACCGGCGCCAGCGGAGGCGTGGGGCACTTCGCCGTCCAGCTGGCGGCGCTGGCGGGCGCCCGGGTGACGGCACTGGTCGGTTCGCCGGAGCGGGCCGCCGGGCTCCGTGAACTCGGCGCCGGCCAAGTCCTGACCGACTTGGCCGAGACCGAGGACCGGTTCGACCTCGTCCTGGACACGGTCGGCGGCCCGTTGGTGGCCCAGGCGTGGAGTTCCCTCGCCGAGGGCGGCACCGTCCACCTGGTCGGTTACTCCTCGGGGCAGGACACCACGTTCCCGTCCGGGGCCTTGTTCGGCTTCGGCGCGCCCCGCACCATCGCCACCTACGGCGACATGACGCCGACCGGCGATGAACTGACGGACCTGCTGGGCCTCATGGCCGCCGGGAAGCTCTCGGCACCGGTCGGCCTGCGCGGCGACTGGAGGGACGTGGGCGATGCCGTCCAGGCGCTGTTCGCGCGGAAGGTGCACGGGAAAGTTGTCCTTGACGTGGCCTGAGGCTGTGGGCGAGGACACACGTGTCGTCGGCCGTCGGCGGCGGTTCGCGTCGGTGGACGAGAATGGACGCATGGATGTGCTGGCGGAGGCTTTGCGTGTTTCGGGTGCGCGTGGCGCGCTCGGGGTCAAGCTGAAGGCTGGAGGAACCTGGGGCCTGTGGCTGGACTCCTTCCCGGGAGCGGCACTGCACGTGGTGTCCCGCGGCACCATGTGGCTCCACGTCACAGGCGAGAAACCTCTTCAGGTCCAGGCCGGCGACGCCGTCCTGGTACCGCCGGGCACCGCACACGGGTTGGCCGGCGCCGCCGACGTGGCGATGGGTTCCTGCGACCGGGAAGAGGCGGCCCGAGCCATGTGCGATGGCCGTGCCCTGCGTCTGGGCTCGGCGCCGGTACAGACGGAAGTGATCGTCCTGCACTATGAGCAGGACCCGGAGGTACACACACCGGTGCTCACCTCCCTCGCCCGGCCGATGCACGTCACAGCCCGGGAGAACGCGCAGCTCGGAAGGACCGTCGAACTTCTCGCTGCCGAGCTCGCACAGCCGCAACTCGGCACCACGGCCGCCATCAACAGCATCGTCGACCTTCTGCTCGTCCAATTCGTACGCGCCTGGCTGGCCCGCCACCCGCAGGAGCAGTCCGGCTCATGGCTGGGAGCGATGCGTGATCCGGTCGTGCGCGACGCTCTGGCATGTGTCCACGCCCGACCGGAACACCCCTGGACCACGGAGTCCCTGGCCGCCGCGACGAAGGTCTCCCGGGCGACGCTGTCCAGGCGTTTCCGGTCCGCCCTCGGACAGACACCGGGCGCGTACGTGACGCAGTGGCGCATCGACCTGGCGTCCGTCCGGCTCCGCGATACCGATGAGCCGGTCGAGTCGATCTCCAGCACGGTCGGATACGGCTCTCCGCACGCTTTCAGCCGTGCCTTCAAACGCGCCCGAGGCACGGCCCCGGGCGAGTACCGTTCTCGACTTCGCCAGTGAAGCGGGCTCGGGGGAGGGGAGCACCAGTCAGGTGGTGCCCCCGTGCCCACACGCCACGAGACACCGCGCCGACGGGGCGTGGCCGTGTCGCTTCGGGGTCTGTGAACCATGCGGGCAGAGCGGCTGTGGCCGACTCCCCGGCTCCGCCTGCGGGTAGAGCGGTCCCGTCAGTAGTGAAAGGGCGTACCCAGCGCTCCTACAAGGCGCCCCAGGGCGCGCACCTGCGGTAGACCCGGCTGTGGCAGCTGAGCACGGGAACGAAGTCGAGTGAACGAACAACACTCCCGAGGACTTCAGGCACGCTCCGCCACACGAAGCAGGAACATGCCACACGAAACTGCCGTACCTCATGTGTGATGAACTGTGGCCCGGTTTCGAGATGTTGACCTCGTCTCGAACAAGACAGTGGGGGAGAGACCGTGAACCTTGGTGGGGCCACGTGGCGGCGACTGACTGCCGTAGCGCTCGTCATGGCGGTGGCGGCCGGGTGTACGGGGCAGGGCGAGGGCGCGGGCGGCGGAAACGACGAAGACCTGCTGCGGAACCACGACTGGACGCAGTTGCCGGGCACCACCGCGCGAAACGACATCCTGCGGGTCAGCGCATTGGATCGGCGCATCGTGGAGCAGGACTCCTCCGGCGGCCAGCCCAACCCCCCACTGAACCTGGCCGGCCCGCATCTTGAGTCCGATGGCGACTTCACCGTCACCGCGCGCATGTCTGGTGTGGGCGACGATGGCGGCGGCTCATGGCTGCGGCTGTACGGACGGGTACCGGTCATCTATGACGAGTGGCGGCAGGAGCGGCCCTCACTGCGCGTCGGCGTGACCGCCGACGGACATGTGAAGGTACAGATATGGGACGGCGAGGACGATGAGCCGGCCACTTCCAAGGATTTCGACTGCGGCTGCTCCGGAACGGTGACGCTCGCCGTGTCGAGCATCGGTGACACCTTCCGGGTGAAAGCCGACGGGCGGCAGCTGGGAACCGTGCAGGACCCGGGGGTGCTCGCCGAAGGCACTGTCTGGTTCGGTCTGGAGGCGGACGCGGGCGAGGACGAGCACCGAGAGGGATGGCGTCTGACGCGGCTGACCGCGCGGGCAGAGAGCGGAGACTCGCTCCGCGTGATCAAGGCGCCGCGGCTCCGCCAGAAGCAGACCGACGACTCGCTGCGTGCGCGGGCCGCAGAGGTGGGGCGGCCGTTCGACATCGGCACCGCCCTCGCCGAGAACCCGCTGCTCACCGACGCACGCTACCGGGCGCTCGCGGGGAGCCAGTTCTCCATGCTCACTCCGGAGAACGCGTTCAAGCCACAGTTCCTCCACCCGCGCCGGGGCGTCTACGACTTCCGCGACGCGGACCTGCTCGTACGCTTCGCCCGCGCGAACGACATGAAGGTGCACGCGCACACCCTCGTCTGGCACGAGGCTCTGCCCACCTGGATGCGGGAGAACGACGACCCCGAGGAGGTGCGTCGGACCATGCTCCGGCACATCGCCGTGGTCGCCGGGCACTTCAAGGGAAAGGTCGCGGAATGGGACGTGGTCAACGAGCCCATGTCCGACGACGAGGAGAGCTACACCAACGGGGACCTCGGTCTGCGCTCCGAGCAAAGCCCGTGGTTCGAGGCCATGGGCGAGGAGTACATCGACGAGGCGTTCAGGACCGCCCACCGGGCCGATCCGAAGGCACGGCTGTTCCTCAACGAGTACGGGGTCGAGGAGGAAGGCGAGCGCTGGGACGCCCTTTACGATCTCGTCAAGCGGCTCAAGGAACGCGGCGTACCGATCGACGGCGTGGGTTTCCAAAATCATGAGTACGCGCCCGGCGACCGCACCGACCCGGAGACCTTCCGCGGCCATGTGCGCGATCTGGCGGAGCTCGGGGTTCAGGCGCGGGTGTCGGAGATGGACGTCCCCATAGGTGAGGACGAGGAGGACGGACGGCAGACCCAGGCTGATGAGATGGCGGGCAAGCTGCGCGTCTGCCTGGAGGAGCCGAACTGCACATCGTTCTCCACATGGGGATTCACCGACCGGTACGGTTCCACCGCCGACATCAAGGTCTATCCTCCGCGCACGGCCGATTCCCTGCCTTGGGACGCGGCCCTGCGGCCGAAGTTGGCGTACGAGCGCCTGCTCAAGGTCTTTGACGACGAGAGAACTGGGCGGTAGATCGCTGTCATGGGGCTTCATCTCATGGGGCTCCGGAGCCGCGTGCCAGAGCGGCGAGCCACACCGTCATTTTGCCCAGGTGCAGGTACAGGGGCGTGTAATCCCGGTACTCCTGCCAGACCTTCCGGTTCCGCGTCTCGACCTCGAGCCCACCCAGGGCCATGGGCGCCACCGTGACACGGGGCATGACACGGGCCAGCCCCTACTTGAGCTCCGTCCGTGGTTGGCGCCGCGTCATTGCGCTGCCGCGACCAACCCGGCCGATAAGCCCGCGGATCGCTACACCACCCGGCGGGACCCGCGATCGGCGAGCATCTGTCCGACGCCTTCCCCTGCGTGCGCGGAAAAGTCCCTGCAGCCGACATGAGCAGGTTGAACCGAGGACGATGCGCTGGGGCTGATCGGTGCCCTGCTGGCCGTGGTCGGGTTCACGGCCACGGCCCGCCGCATCGACCCGACTGCGCGAGCCTCTGGGACTGCCCGAGCTGCAGCGTGGATGGCGGACGAGGACCCCCCGCCCTCGAGTTGCGCCGTGCCGTCCCCCTGCGGCGGCTGCAGCGCACCGCCTACGGCATCAGCTGCTGCCTTGACGCGGCCAGCCAACCCGACAATCCGCCGGGCGAGGGTTGACGTCGACTGCCACTCTGCTTCGACGCCTGGTGTCCCCTGGGGCCGCAGCGGACACCAGATGCGACCCCAGCTCCCGTCCTTCTTTCCGGTGGTCTGCTCCCACGAGCCGCAGGGAAAGGAGCACCCCGCGTGGCGAGCGGGAAGGGGAGTCGCTCGCAGTGCGTACCGTGCCCGCTCGCAGTCTCAGAGCTGCTGACGGGCGGGAGACGACCTCAGTAGCCGGCTGACTGATCAGGAAGCCCTGGCTTCCGGGGGCATCGCGCGCAGACGGTCAGGCTCGACGGTAGCTGTCGACCGGGCCACCCCAGCCACCGGCGGGCCCGTCGAAGTCGATCACGAGCGCGGAGTCGTCCGGTTTCATCTTCAGGTGGCCGAGGCCGCGCCCGCCGTCCTTGCCACCCTGGCAGGTGTAGGTGATGGTCGCGGATTCCTTGTCGTCCTTCACCGGCACGAAGGTGCCCGTGCACGAGAGCTTGGCGCCCTCGGCCTTGGCTTTGCCGTCCTTGATGGTGAGGGTGTCCAGTGTGGTGTCACTGGGGGTGGCGATGTACTTCCAGGTGCCAGATGCCCGTTCCAGGAGCGTGCCCTGAGGAGCGGCGACCCGCGCGGGCTTCTCTGTCGCGCCGGTGGTGCCACTCGCCGTGCCGTCTGCCGCCTTCCCATCCGTGTTCTCGTTACCGCAACCGGCGGCCATCACGACCACGCTGAGCATCGCGATCGCTGTCCATCGCGCCTTGCGCACACCAACGCCCGTACTCTCCTTGCGCTGTTACAACGGCCGCAAAACGTAACAGGTGCCGGCGGGCGAGCCGATCTGCCCCTTGGCGGCACCCGGCCGCCGAACCGCCTCCGACGGCGCCGGGGCCCGGCCGACTCACCCGCCATGGCCGGTCGAGGGAGTGGATCAGGGCGGCACCGCAGAATCCGCGCGTATGTCGCGCGGCTCCGCAGCCAGCTCGGCGGTTGGTCATCGTGTGTGCTGCGTGGACTGCAGGACTGCTGTCAGGAACCGGTGCACCGATTCCAGCTCTTGCGTGTCGAACGTGTCGGCGACGGTGGTCACTTCCTGATCACCGGTCCGAAGAAGGCCCAGCCGAGTTCATGTGCTGTGTCCTCCACGGTGAGCAGCACGCGGCGCCGGTCGGCGGTGTCCTGGGTTCGGCGTACAACAGCACTCCTACCGCCGCCCCCTACGCCTCGGTGAGCAGGTCAGAGGGTTGGCGAGGGCGTACCGGCAGCGTCAAGTACGTCCCTGAGCACCTTCTCGAGCGTGACGCGGGCCAGTTCGCGCCTCAGGGTCTCCTCGATGTCCTGGTAGATGCCCCGCATTGCCGGTTGGATGCCGTGACCCACTACGCATCCCTGGTCCGGGGTGGTGCGGTGCATCGCGAACAGCGGGCCGGGTTCCACTGCCTCGTACACGTCGAGCAGGGTGATCGACTTTAGCTCACGCGCCAGCGACCAGCCCGCACCCACGCCTCGCCGGGACTCCACGAGCCCGGCCCTGCGCAGTTCGCCGAGCAGCCGCCTGATCACCACGGGGTTGGTGTTCGCGCTGGCTGCGATCTGCTCGGAGGTGGCGACCTCGTGGCCCTGGCGCTGGTAGAGACCGATCCAGGCCAGCGCATGGGCGGCCATGGTCAGCCTGCTGTTGGCGCTCATGATGCCTCCTCCGGTTGCAACGTTCCATGTTACGGCAGTGCAGTCGTAACAGCGAAGGTTGCGACAGGCCGTCGTAACGCTTACCGTTACGACAAGTGGAGGGCGATCAATGACAAGCGCGGACCGTGAGCGTGTTGCGAACTCGATGGAGGACAGGAATGGAAAGTAACGAAAAGATCATTCGCGAGGCTTACCGGCTTGCGGAAGGGGACGTTCTTGACGGTGACGGTTTCCTGGCCTTGTTCACCGAGGACGGGTCGTTCAACGACATGTCGACCTCGCAGAGTTTCCGCGGAGAGCAGATTCCTCAGGTGATCGCTGGCCTCGCCCGCTCGTTCCCCGATGTACACCGTGAGCTGCTCGAGGTGCATGCGTTCGGTGATGTCGTTGCCGTCGAGCTGCGAATCCAGGGCACGCATCTCGGAGGGTTTCCGACTCCGGTCGGCGAGATACCGCCGACCGGGAACCGGATCGACGTGCCGGCGGCGGACCTCTGGTACCTCCGTGACGGGAAGATCGAAAAGTTCAATTGCTACAACTCGAAGAACGTGTGGCTTGACCAGATCGGGGTCCACCCTGACTTCAAGTCCGCAGTCGAAGCCACCGAGGCAGGAGCCACGACGGCGTAACTCTGCCGGTCAGCGCCGAGTATGCGACAAGACACTCCCTTCTTCGGGCCGCGTACCCGGCGCTGCTTCTTAAACAAAGTTGTTGTTCGCACCCAACCGCCGACATGGTCCGGCAGGCCGACTCATCGAGTATCTGCAGCCCTGGTCGGCAGGTGGGGCAACGACCCACATCGAGTGACGGTCTCCGGGCCCGCCTCCACGAGACACACGGCTGCGACGAGACCTCATCCCAAAGATCATCGAGGCACGCGGGGCCGGACTGGCCTTCCCCATGCCGCCAAGGCCTGCGCATCCGACGCTGACCGTGGACGAGTTCCACTTGTGCGCGGACCGTGAAGGGCTCGGCCTGCCCTGATTCCGTGACGAGCACGATAACCGGCGCGGAGGTTGGCATAAGAGACGGCACCACCCGCGCCCCTTGCTCCGCTCCTGGACAGGACGACGACTCCCAGCTCGACGCCTTGCGGGCCACGGCACCTCGAGGGACAGGGCCCTCAGCGACAAGACCAACACCCGGGTCTGCTGCGGAGGGCCCAGTTCGAGGAGGTGCTCGTACGGTGCGGGAGGTCAAGGCCCGCGCCCCGCACTGCCGCGTCGTCCTTACCGTGTACGAGATGAAGCGACTCGGTCGCGACGCCACCGAACTCATCGCGCCCGCCGACAACCTCACTGCCCACGGCCTGGTCCTGAAGATGCACGCCGGGCCCCTGCCCGGCACTTACGACCCCACCGGCCCCGGCAAGCTGCTGTTCGCATTCTTCTCGGCGATGGCGGAGACCGAACGGGAGGACATCCGGGAGTCGACGCTGGAGGGGCTCGACACGGCAGCCCGCGAGGGCAAGCACGGCGGCCGACCCCCGGCCACCACCGCCGACATGCTCCACACCGTGCTCCGCCACCGCGCGGGCGGCGAGTCCGTCGAGCAGATTCAGCCCGACCGGATCGCCCTCACCGGCAGGGGCAAGGGACTGAACCCCTCCGTCGCCAGCATCTACCGGGCGCTCGCCGACCACGCCGAGTGTGAGGCGCACCCCGAAGCCGTTGAGGCCGCGGACGCCGAACTCGCCGCTCCACGAAGACCCTGGACGTTCCCGCCCCGCGTACGGCGGACGAGCCGGAGCCCACCCGGTACCCCGCGGTCCTCCAGTTCGAAGAGGGCGGCCCGGCCATCACCGGTAAATGGACCGTCGACGCTCTTGCCCTGCGCACGTACCGCGGCGGGGTCGGGCTGTACGGCAGCCAGGACAGCGTGGTCGTCCGCCTCAAGGCCCGGCATCGTTGCGACTGCCGGCGGTAGTTCTTGCTTGAGGCTGTGATGCCGCGGTCCCGGGTGGGAGCGAGCGTGCTGTCGACGATGTAGACGGTGTTCTCGCGCTTGCGGCGGGTTAGGGAGATCGCCAGCAACGGCGCGAGGTGGTCCAGGAGCCGGTCCGTGGCCGACCTCGAGGTCCCATACGGCGGCGCGACCTGCCGCAACGTCAGGTTCATGCACCAACACGCACGAACTGGCAACGCCGGTCCTCCAGCGGCAACCGCCGTGGCCGGGCCCGCTTGACGTCACCACGCGCCGACCCACCAGCGCCACGAACCGGTCGAGCTGCACCGGACTCAGCCCGGTGAACGGCTCGATCCGCTTCAGTGCATCTGCTGACATCACCCCGCCCATAACCGGAAGCGCCCCAACAGCCCCATCAGTCACTGGGACAGCCTCCAGCGGCACCTGTCCAAAGGGCTCCGCACCCGCTACGAGCGACGCCCCGATCTCCATCAGGTCGGCCTTGCAACCGCATATGGCGTCGCCATCTACATTTACGGACTCCCCTGAAGTGTTCAATCGGTGACGCTGAACCACCCTGGTCGCACCTCGGTCAGAGGCGGTTGCAGGGTCTGCACCGCGGTCCGCAGGTTCTGATCCGTGACGGCAAGGGGCTCCGGCAGGCTCAACCCGTACCAGTGCAGCCGCCAGAGGTCGAAGACTTCGCTCCCGTCGGCCGCGAAGTCGACATCTACCTCGGTACCGTTGTCGCTGGCGAAGCGGCACCCTGTTCCATGAACCGTGTAGGAATGGGTGCCGACCCGCCCACTCCGGCTGATTTGGCGCGAGTGGACCAGGCCGAGGACATCTGCGAGTCGCTCAAGCGAGGGGATCGCCGCCCTCATGGCCTCGTCAACTCCGTTCAGAGCATCGACGTAACCGAGCACGAGCTCTCGTGCGGCCCCAATCCGTTCCATGCGAGTCACCCCTTTGAGCCCGTAGTTGCAGAGATTAGGCGGCATGTGGCCGGGCCGCACGGTGTTTGTGCTGGTCCTCACCGCATGTCAGTGCAGTCGCGTAGGTTCCGCCTGTGCCTGTGCCTGAGATTTTCGACGAGAAGGTCCTACGCCTGCTGGACGGCTTGCCGCCCGGCAGGTTGCTGGGGCCGTGCAAGCCTCCGTATCCGGTCGTGTGGCTTGGCGACGGCCCGCTCAGGGACGCCGCCGACTGGTGGAGACGGCTGTACGCGCAGCGGGGCGAGACCGGCCTTTACCCCCTCCTGCTTGAGTATCCGTACGACTCGTTGCAGCCCGCGTCAGGTCCCTACGGCGCTGGTGTCGATGCCGGCTCCTGGCTGCGGAGCCGGTGGCGGCCCGACGAGTGGCCTCCCTTCGAGAAGTGGCCCGGTCTCGCTCGGCCTGCTGAGGTGATGAGGGACCCCGATGTCTGCGCGGGGGAAGTGGCGACCGGACTGGTCCGTGACGGCCTGGCCCGGTGCCCGGCTCTCGTCCAGATCGATCGTGGCGCTGACGCACTCGCCGCACTGCGTTGGCGGGGGATGACTGAGCAGATGTCAGCCGTGTTGCGCTCCTGGGAGGACCGGTTCGGTGTCCGTGTCGTGGGGTTGGGACATGCGAGCTTGTATCTCTCGGTCGCCGGCCCGCCGACGGAGGCACACCAGGCCCGTGTTCTTGCCGCGGAGCACTTCCTCGCCTGCCCGGACGTCTTCTTCGCGGACCTCGACCTGGACTGGGACACGTACCACGAGGAGCTCATGGGGCGCCACGAATGGCGGTTCTGGTGGGACTGAGAGTGGGTGGGACCGCGAGCGGAGACGGCGACCCTACTGCGCTGGCACCCGACCGCCGACCGGGCCACGATGGCCGTACGGAACAAGTTCGCCCGAGGCCGCGGCCACCAGGATGTCGAGTACTACCGGCCGACCAGGAAGCCGACGGCGCCCGACCGCACGCGGCTTCTACCGGACCGCGTGGGGCTCCTGCCGCCCACAATTGTCCCCGCATAGGCCGGGTCGGCCACGCGCTGTCCCAGGGCTGTCTGATCGAAGGGGCGGTCCATGAATTGGTCAATGCCTGAGGCCAGTAGGTTGGGCCGGGTCAGGGCGTGGGGAGTCGTAGGGGTGTGTATGAGCGGTAGTCAGGTCACGATCCAGCTCACGAGTGATGAGGCGCTGGTGCTGTCGAACTGGCTGGAAAGGCTTCAGATGACAGACCTGAGCCGCGTTGTCGACGATCCGGCGGTCTGGGCGCTGATCCACCGGATCGCTGGAACGCTCGACAAGACACTTCCTGAGCTGTTCGCGTCTGACTATGACCAGCGACTTGAGGCCGCTCATCGGCGACTTCGGCCTGAGGGTTGATGGTGTCGTCCGGCCGCCGGAGCGCACGGCGTTCTGCAACGGGACTGAGCGCGGCTGCGTGCCGCGGGCGGGAGAGTAGGGCGGTGGCCGGGCCGGGTGGCCGGTGCTTGATGTTGACGGCGGCGCCGATGTCGGCGTGAGTGGCGTGCCTGCAACGGGTGCAGGTGAACGGCTCGCGGGTGCGGCGGCTCTTGGCGTCGACGTGGCCGCAGCTGTTGCAGGTCCGGGAGGTGTACGCCTGGTTCACGGCGGTGACGCGGGCCCCGTGCCGGGCGGCCTCGGACAGTTCCTGCACAAGCGTACCGAGAAGGTGCTGAGCGGATTGTCGGCAGCGGTTCGAGTCCTGTTGTCGGGAGATGGATTGGGCTTCTGACCGGCACGCCTACGCTTCCGGTGAGGACATGGGCATGATCGAGATACCGGCCATCGGCAGCGAGGAGGTGTTCTCCTGGGGCGTGTGGACCTCGCTGAGCCGCGAGAGCCTCTTCCAGACTGCGGATCTGTGGGACACCCCCGGCCGTGAGGCCGAGGCACCGTACTTCGGCTGGCTCATCACCGAGCTGCCGGTCCACCCGGCCACGACCCTCAACCTCAAGACGCGCGTCACCCCCGCCCCGTCGGCGAGCGCCCTTTCGTCGAACTGGAGCCGACCGAGCATCCCCTCGCCGTCGAGCACGTCGAACAGCGCACGGGGATCACCTGGGACCGCGTGCCCCCGGCAGGACATCCGGCACCACCGCGACGCATGGATCAGGGCCGGCATCCCCGCCGCGGAGATCGAACGGGCCGCCAACTTCCAGGACCGGTGGGGCGGCCTCGCCCTTCCACCGGCCCCGTTCTACGAGGGCGGCCCACGCGTCCTCAACGCCGGCCGCCCCGACGGACCGGCCGCCGAGAGCTAGTCCTTCCCGGCGGGGGACTGCCGGGTCTCCATGGCCTACGGATTCATGATCGGCCCCGACGGTGCTTTCGGCATCGACGGCCACCACTGGACGCCCCTGTATGCGAGCACCGACGGATGGGTGGAGTCCTTGGCGCTCGCCGCGCATGCCCGCCGCTCGGCCACAATCGTCACACGGCTTATCGGCAAGGCCGCTGCGGCACTGGACCTGGGCGGCTACGAGCCTGTGCCCGAGGCACAGGGCGTGATCGACACCTGGTGGCGGGGCAAGGACTTGCTCGTCGCCCTGTACAGGGGCGAGGCCGTGGGCTCGATGCCCCGCAATGCCTTGAAGCGGACATCTACGAGGGCCTCGACGAGTGGTACCTTCACGGCGGCTGACCCGCAGGCGCGAGCGTGAGCATCTACTTGGCTAGATCGGCCAACTACCCCGCTCAGTCACACTTCCGGCTGTGACTGAGTGCGATGGTTGGCCCGTCAGCGCGAGAGCTGGCCCGCTGGAGCCGCCCCACTGTGCAGGTCAACCTGCTGGACGCGCGCTTCACTGGCGGCGGGGCGAGGCGGAATGGTTGTGCGGGTGAAGGCGGCAATTGCATAACCGTCCGACGGATGCTTGATCACATCACCTCTCCCCGGATTCCACCTGCTGCTCGGGACCGGACAGGATGAGTCCATCACCCACCTGCGGCTTCGGGCGTCTCCGCGTCAGGCCTGGTACTCAGAGGATCGACCCTTGTACAACGGCCGGACGACGACCCTGCTTCTGGTGCTCTTGGGACTGACCCTCTCAGCCTGCTCCTCGAACTCGCCCGCACCGCCGAAGAGCGGCCCGCAGGCCGTGCGCGACCGGCTGGCCGCAGCCGATGACGTCCCGTACTCGGCCGCGCTCAGAGCTGTCACGCAATCCGGGCCCAGGCGACTCCAACTCGTGGAGGGGCGGGTCAACCTCAACGCGCCTTTCACGGGGCGTACGACAGACAGAACCGATCAGTACACCGAAAACGTCGTTATCACCCGGCAGAAGGTGTACAGGCGCCCCAGCGGAACTCACAAGGCATGGCAGGAGTTCCCTGCGCCGACGGCCAAGGGGGGTATCCCCGTGGACAGACTCCCGCAGTACATCCGGCTCATGCTCGGCCACAGCGCCTCGGTGCACCAAGAGAGCGAGCCCCTGCGTATTTCGGCCCGACTCACCCCGAAGGACGTCGAGTCGGTGGACACGACCGTCGGCCGTAACCTGCGACCCGCCACCGCGATAGACGTCGACGCATGGATCGATCGCGAGGGCCGGATCGTACGCATACGCCAGAAGATCCACTTCGAGTCCGCCCCAGACATCAAGGCGACGATCACGCTCACTGAGTTCAAGAGCGCCATGCAGGTAAGCGCACCCGTCGGGCGCTGAGCATCAGCCATGTAACTGTTGAGAACCTGGCACGCTGAGTACCCGCTGGCCTATCGGGCCAACTACGGCGCTCGGTCGCAGCGGTGGATTCCTGTGCGGCCGCGCCGGGCGGGGGAGAGAGCGGACGTACGGCAATGGGGCCGCCCTGCATCAGGGGGGGAGGCGGCAGGTGGGGAAGGTCGGTCGCCGTGAGATCGGGGCGGGTGCGGTGTCAGCGGGCGGGGTGGCGCCCGCGGCCGGAGGCATCACGGGTGACGTCGATACCGACTTTTACAACCAGGCCGGTTCGACGAGCGTGACGTTTAATGAGGCGCAGCGGCCCCATCCGGCTCTGAAGGTCCAGCCCGTCCATGGATGCCCGGGCTGCCCGGCCACAATCGGGGGAGCGACCGTGGTGCTGGCCGTGCGGGCCAGGGCGGTGGTGCGGCCGACGTACTGCAGCCGTTCCGCCACCGCCGGCCGGATAGGTCGTCCAGCCGTTTGAGACGACGCCCTCCATCCCTACCGATGATCACGTCAGCCATTCGTGCACGGTTTACGGATCGGTGGTCGACGGGCACAGCGTCGAAGGCGCCGACAACCGGCGGGCGGTGAACAGGGCCTCGAGTTGAGCCCGGCGCCGCCGGTAGGGCCATCCGGTCGTGTCCGTCCCGGCTAGGCGCAGCAGACCAAAGGCGACGTAGTGTGCCGACTGCTCTCGGGCCGCGGGTGGCAGCAGCGCCGCGGCGGGGCGAGGCGGTGCTGCCGCCACCCGAACGCGAGGCGTCCCGCGTTATCCCACACGATCAATTCGCCGTTCAGCGCGGTCGCCTCCGGGATCTGCACCGCTCCTGCCACGATCCCCCGGAAGGCCGGCGCCATCTGGATGCCCTGCCGGGAGCGCAGCGCCACCCGGTGCGCGTCGACGGGTCCGCCGTACCAGTACGCCGGGCCTGCCAGGCCGGGCTGCTCCGCCGCCCTGACGGACATTTCTCGGGCTGCCGCCGCGAGGGCCAGGAGCTCCATCGTCGGCGTCCGCCGCTCGGGCATGATCAGCACCGAGCACTCCTCCCGCACTCCGCGGGACGCCACGCTAGCTCCACCGTCCCCCCACCGTGACAGCCGAGAATGACTGCCCGACGGCCGGTTCCGCAGACGTGTCAGGGCGCGACGAGCGGGCCGGGGAGGGGCTGTCCCGGCTGGCGCGCGGTGCCGTGACTCGGGAGTTAGCCCCGGCCCGGACCGCTCCGCTGCTCCCGCAGAGCGGTGGCGAGGGAGCCCAGGGCCGTGGCGGCACCGGCGAGCGCGGCGCGCTCGTCCGGGGACAGAGCCGCCAGGGCGTCGGCGAAGATCTCCGACCACGCCTGTTCGATCCGGGCCATGCCCTGGATCGCGCCCATGGTCGGGTACAGCTCGATGGCCCGGCGGTCGTGGGGCGCCGGTTCGCGGCGCAGGAGACCCTGGGAGACCAGGCCGCGCACCGTGGTGCTCACGTTGCTGGCGTGCAGGCCCAACTCCTGTGCCACGGCGCCGACGCCGATGCCCGGCGACTCCAGTACATGGCGCAGCACCTCCAGGTCGGAGGGCGGGAGGGGCGTCAGACCGGCTTCGTCCACCCCGCGCAGCCGCAGTACCCGCCCGAGGGCGTACAGGGCCGGGGTCAGCTCCCTCGCGTCGCGCTGAAGCGCTTCGTCACCTGCCGGTTCGTTCGCCTTCATGAACCGACAGTAGCAATACTTATAGCTATATAACTATAGTGAACCGGCGGAACCAGCGGAGACTCGCCCATGCCAGTTCTGAGGAGTACGTGATGTCCACACCGTCCACCGCCCGCGGGCGGACCGGCTCGGGAACGCCCGCGGTGTCGCTCACCGCGACGCTCGCCCTGCTGTCCTTCGTGATGCCGCTGGCCACGGACATGTACCTCCCCGCCTTCCCGCGGATGGCCGACGACCTGGGCACCGACCCCTCCGGAGTCCAGCTCACCCTCACCGCCTTCCTGATCGGACTCGCGGCGGGACAGCTGGTGCTCGGTCCGCTCTCGGACCGCTACGGCAGGCGGCGACCGATCCTCGTGGGCCTCACCGTGTGCGCGCTCGCCACGGCGCTGTGCGCGCTCGCCCCCACCCTCCCGGCGCTCATCGCACTGCGCTTCTTCATGGGCTTCGCGGGCGCCGCCGGAATCGTCGTCGGACGCGCGGTCATCTCCGACGTCGCCACAGGAGCCGTCGCCGCCCGACTCTTCGGCGTGCTGATGGCCCTGGGCGGAATCGCGCCCATCGTCGCCCCGCTCGCCGGCGGCGCCGTCGTCAGCGACGCGGGCGGCTGGCGCGGGGTGTTCTGGGTACTGGCCGGGGTCTCGGTGCTGATGCTGCTGGCCGCCCTGGCCTTCATCCCCGAGAGCCTGCCCGAGGAGCGGCGCCGCGCGGGCGGCATCACCTCCACCTTGCAGGCCGCCCGCTCCGTCCTCACCGACCGGGTCTACGTCGGCTACACCCTGGCCTTCTCCTTCGCCTGCGGCGCGCTCTTCTGCTACATCGCGGGATCGGCGTTCCTGCTGCAGAACGTGCTCGGCCTCAGCGTCGGCCAGGCATCCGTCGCGTTCTCCGTCGGCGCCCTGACCGCCACCCTCTCCAGCACCGCCAACACCAAGCTCGTCGGTGTCTTCCCGTCGGCCCTGCTCCTGCGCATCGGCCTCGGCACCCTCCTGCTCGCCACTACGGCAGCCCTTGGCATCACCCTGGCCGGGCAGCTCAACCGCGTATCGGCGCTCGCGCTCATCGGCATCGGATTCCTCGGCCTCGGCCAGGCCTTCGGCACGGCCACGGCCCTCGCCATCGAACGGGTCCCGTACGCCGCCGGGACCGGCTCAGCCGTGCTCGGCACGCTGCAGAGCGTCCTCGGAGCCGTCGTCGCACCCCTCGTCGGCCTCGGAGGCGACGACACCGCCGTGCCGCTGTTCACCGGCATGGCGGGCTGCTCGCTGGTCGCGGTCCTCGCCCTGTTGCTGACCCGCGAGAGCGGCCCGGCCGGCGCGCCGGAGGCGGCCCCGGCCGACGTGCTGGAGGGTTCGGCCGGGGCCACGACCTGACACACCTCCATGACACCTGACCAGGCCGGCCTAGCTTTCCTCAATGGTCGCGCGGCAGCAGTTGGCGATCAGCAGGCGTTCGGGATTCACCTCGCTCCGGTGTGTCCGCCGGGTGGCCTTGCTCGACCAGGCTCGGCTCGAATCGATGCCGTCGCCAACTCTGAGGCGCTTCCCTTGTCTTGCAGCTGGCGGCCGCGAAGACAACCCCAACCTGACCGCAGCGCTGGCAGCGGAATACGGCCGTCACCGGCCTTGCCTTCCAGGGGCGCAGATAGCGGAGCGGACCGACTGGCAGGTGGAGTTCGCGCACCCGACGCCGACCGGGAATCTCGTGCCCGACGGGCTCGGGCTCCTGGCCCGACGGCGACCACGCGTTCTTGGAGATCGACCGCACCCCTTTGCGGTGGCGACGGGCCTGTTCGCCATGTCCCCTGGTGCTCCTGCTACTCCTCGGGTCGGCAATGCCCCCGGGGCGGCGGAGGTGCCCGCTGTACGCACGGAGCGACCAGCCCGATCCCGCGGCGCCCCAGCCCCGGTCGGCGACCAGCAGGACGAAATCGATGTTCAGGGAGGCGATGCCGGAGAGCTGGCCCAGGGCAGCCGACCGTGACGAGACGGGCGAGCACAGGGTGACGGCCAAGGTTCTTGAGACCGTCGCCGAGGTCCTGCCAGAACGAGGGGGTGCGGGCGCCCGGGGCCGTTGACGCCGGGTCATCGGCGGTGGGTGGGGGGGGCTCGCGGCGGGCCTCCACGGCGGGCTCGCCCAGGCCCTCGTACAGACGGTAGGCGTCGGCCACGATGCGGTAGCGCAGGTAGATGCGGCTGTTGATGTTGTCGAGCGCGGGCCGCTGCAACAGGGTGGCCAGACGTGTAGTGCCGGTCAGGATCAGAGGGATCGGCTGGTGGCGGTCGGTGGCGGCGCGCCAGGTCCCGTTCAGCACCCCCACTGGCACCTCCTCGACGAGGACGACGACGAACTGGAAGAGGAGGACGCAGGCCCGCTCCCCCCGAGCACGGCCGCCGTGCTCGCCCTGGCGGGCGAGGAACTGTCCACGTCGGTCTGGCAGGAGCAGGAGCAGGAGCAGGAGCAGGATGGGCAGTGGCGCCGTCAGGTGGCCCGCACTTCGACGACCTCACCGACGACCTGCGCGACACGCCGCCCGCAAGGGTGGGACCAAAGTGCACGGGCGAGAAGATGGCCCTGCACCTGATGATCAACCACTCCCGGGCGAACACGGCCAACCGCCCCAAGGCCGTCCAGAACCTTGTCGCCCACCTGCTCCAGTACGGCGCCGACTACGACTGGCGAGGCTGCTCGAACCTTTGAAGACTCGGACAGCGACGTCCACCAGGGTGTGGGCATGGCCGTCTCGGGAAGCGGCGTCACAGGTGCTATGCACGATGGCGGGCGGGCAGTTCAGCCGCACACCCGTGTACAGGATTCGGATCGAGTTGCGTTGCGTGAGGGCGGATTTCCGGTTCACCCCCGTGGATCCAGCGATCCGCCCCCACGCCTCGCCTCGCCGATGGCCGACCGCCTGACGTCCGGCTCTCGACCTGATGGCCTGTCAGCCCGCTGTCGTCCAGCTGTGCCACTTGCCGCTGTAGAAGCAGTTCTGCCAGTAGTGGTAGCCCCGGTTGACGTAGACGAGGATGCAACGGCGAGGGTCGCCGGTGCTGTTCGGGCCCATCATGTCGTCGGCACGGCCGTTGCCCGGCATCACCTTCCAGCCGCCGGCGTTCTTCCAGACATGCCAGATCGTCCGGTTCGGCGCGATCACGAAGACTTCGTCGGTGCGGCCGTCACGGTTCCAGTCGACCTTGCTGACCTGGGTGCCGCACTTGTAATAGCCCTGGAAACCCCACGCCTTGATGGACTTCTTGCAGCTCGCGGCAGAGAGGACGGTCTCCTGGTGGGCCGCGGTCGGCGTGGCCGCGGCGGCCGGCAGGGCAGCGCCCATCACGCTTGCCAGGGTTACTGCCACACCGAGAGTGGCCTGTGGGATGACGCGCATCGGTTACTCCGTTTCGATTCTGTGTGAGTTCTTCGGTTCGTGTGCTGATGAGCCTTACGGTTTGTGCGCGAGTGGTCGCCTTGATCGGTGAGTGTGGCGAACTCTCAGCAGGCTTTCCCTGGGCGGCACCGATCATCGAACGGAATGTTCGGTCGGCGGCGTACCGGAAGGCGAAATTCCTCCGATTTCCAGGGCCCGGCGAAAGGTCGCCGATCAGGTTCCGTTCGTGTTGGAGTCGTGTTGGAGGCAGACTGCACGGCCATGGCGTCAACCGGGCCGGGGCAGTGCCGACCGAGACGAGGCCGGCGGAGTTGCCGGTCGAGGGGCGGCCACCGTCGAAGCGGCGGCGGTTAGTTGTGTCTTGGCCACAGGATCTCCCTTGCTGGGTTGTGGAAGGAGGGCGAGGACGATGCGGGTGGACCGCGCAATCTGGTTCGCATCACTGAGATTGCTGGCCATTTCGTGTCAGGGCTAGCGACATCTGCCCCGTTGGGACGTCGTGGGACGTCAAGGGCGTTGACCTGCTGGGACGTCAGGGGAGACGCGGCACGGCTGGGACGCCTGCCGCGGTGGAGGCTGGCCGAAACACATGAGCATGGCGCCTTGGGCCGGGATCACGACGTGTGCTCAGGTGTATCCGATGGAGAGACCGGAGAGTGAAGGCATTGCGGTGCCGTGAGACCGGACGGGGTTGAGCATGTCGCCTTGGCAGGAATTACCGGATTCGCTGGACCAGAGGGTCCGGCAATGCGTGGTGCAATTGCGTAGATTGAAGGACCGCAGCGGGCTCAGCCTGGCCTCGCTCGCGTCCAAGACGAGATACAGCCGCTCGTCGTGGGAGCGCTATCTCAACGGCAAGGCGCTGCCGCCCCGGCAGGCGGTGGAGGAATTAGCGCGGATCACAGGGGCGGACCCGGTCCGGCTGCTGGTGCTGCACGAAATGGCCGAGGAAGCCTGGCAGGCGGCCGTGCCGTCCTCGTCGGCCGGTGCGAAGGGCGGAAGCGGTCCGGGAGCAGAGGACGAGGCTTCTGCCGAGCAGTCCGGTGAGGCCGAGCAGTCCGATGCGGCCGAGGAATCCGGGGCGTCGGCGGTAGGGCCCAGGACTTCGGGAGAACGGCCCGCGGTAATGCGCCCGCGGGGCGTGCCGAGGCTTGTCGTGCTGGCTGCCGTTGTAGCTGCCGCGCTCGTGGGAGTGGGCGTTGGCCTGCTGATTGCCGAGTCCTGGGACGATGACGACAGCGGCCGGCACAAGAACACGATGTCGGAGGTGGGCACGCCCAGTCCGAGCAGGTCCGCGGCTGCCGCCGAGGGGCCGGGCCGGTTCGTCTTCGAGCCGGGCAAGTCCTATCCCTGCAAATTCCGAAAGACCGACGGGGCGGGGGGAGGGCTGTTCGCCGGGTACAGCACGACACGTACCGCTGTCCTTGCCGGACCGGGGTGGGACGTGGTGGAGGCGCAGTGCCTGCTGCTGCACCATAAGTTGAAGCCGGGCGTTGTCGATGGCGTCTACGGGCAGCAGACCATCGCGGCCGTGAGACGTCTGCAGGAGAAGGCCGGGCTGCCGGCGGACGGCGTTGTGGGCCCGCACACCTGGCAGGTGCTGCGCGGATGACGGCCCCCGCACCTGAGTGCTTGGCACTGGCCGAGGGGCTCCGCCAGGTGAGGGCGCGTACGAACCTGAGTCTGGCCGCGCTGGCCGATCGCACCGCCTACAGCAAGTCGTCCTGGGAACGCTATCTGAACGGCAAGAAGCCACCGCCACGGCACGCTGTCGAAGAACTGTGCGCGATAGCGGGAGAACCTGCCGGGCGGCTACTGGCGTTGTGGGAGTTGGCGGACGCGGAGTGGAGCGGCCGCGCCCGGCACACAGGCCTCGCTGTATCGCAGTCCCAGCCCCGGTCCGCCCCGATGCCCGCGGGTGCGGTGGACGCACCCGGCGTCCACGGGCGAGTCATGCGGTGGTGGTGGTTCGTTGCCGGTGCGGGAGTGGTCGCAGTGGCCGTCGCTGCGACGCTCGTAGCGCCGGTCGTGCAGGGGCATAGCGACAGACAGCCGACGATCCTGGTGTCTCCCCGGCTGGACCCTCCGCCCGGATGTCAGGGGAAGGCGTGCGACGGGAAGGATCCCAAGCAGGCGCTCTGCGGGCTCGTGCCCGGCCGGGCGGACACGCTCGGGGCGCAGCACCGTGCCAGAAGTGGCACGAGGGTGGAGATCCGGTACAGCCCGGTGTGTGCCGCCGCGTGGGGTCTGATCTGGCACTCGAAGGTCGGAGACACGATCGAGCTCTCGGCCCCCGGCGCCCGCCCGCGGCGAGTGGTCATCAGAAACACCGCGGACGCGGGCGCCTACCGCTTTACGCCGATGATCGGCGGTCCGGACCGGAGCAGACTACGCCTGTGCTACACACCGGCGGGTGGTACGGGCGCGGAGTGCTTCGAGTCCTGAGGTGAGGGTGGCGCCGCATTTGACTTCTGAGAGGGAGGCGATGGTGCTGCGATGGCGGTCGACCGCCTGACCACCCGCTGCGACGTCTGCCCGGGGGAGCAGACGCTGTGGCGGACGCAGTAGGAGGACGGCCGTGCCGGCTCGGGAGAGCCCCGACGCCGACGCCGAGGAGCCGGACCCGGCCAGGCGCCGGGCCCCGGTGAGGGCGGAGGTGCCCCGCCGCGTAGTCGGCGCCGGGAGTGCCCCGCGCGAGGACTTCGGGCTGGGAACTGTGGAGGGCCCCTGCCCTTGGCCGCCCGGTTGCTCAGGTGCCATACGCGGGGCCCCATGTTCGCCGCCGGGTGCCCGGTACACGGTGTCCGTGGAGGTCGGGAGCCCGCGCGACGTCTGACTGGCCACCTGACTGGCCCGGCTGTCGTACGGGCAGGCCCACGGTCTCGGTGGACGCGCACATGACCGTTGGCGGGGCCGTACGTTCTCCGGGTTGTTGTGCCCCCGCATCGCGGTGAGCCTCGGCGGGCTTGCCCCGGCGACAGCAGGCGCTGAGGTCAACTGCGGGCGATTGTGCCGTCCCACGCGCCCACGCACACCTCCGCAGAACTCACAACGGCCGCTAGCAGACGAAAATCGCTCAGTCAGGCGGACCGGTGCGTCCCACCCGTGCGTCACGCGCCGAGCTGTTCCCCCAGGTCAGCCGAGGGACGTCCCACGAATCACTCGTTTCTGCCGCAGCCCTTGGTGACTGAGTTGGCGACCACGCAACCTCGGTACGAAGTCAGGAGGCGACCCGCTGCCTCCACCACCACGGAAGGACAACAACGATGCTGACAACGAAGGGCAAGGCCCTCCTCGGTTCGGCCACTCTTGTGCTGACAGGCATTGTGGGCGCTGCGGCTCCGGCACAGGCCGTCTCCGCACCCGTCGCCGCCGCCGGCGGAACGGCGCCCGCGTGCATCGATCGGAGTAGGGTCAGCAACAACCCCGACGGTGGCATGTCAGGCTGGGTCTACAACGGCTGCGGCAGGACGATGCGCGTCAGGATCATCGTCCACAACTGGCGGGACACCTCCTGCCAATCCATCCCCAACAGGCAGAGCAAGTACTTCCACACCGTCGGCGGGCGCTACGACCGAACCGTGGTCTGCTGACGGACGACCGTCCGCACGGTCGCACAAGGAAGGCGTACCGGAAGCCGCCACCATGCCCGCCTGCGCATGGTGGCGGTTTCCGCGTGCCCAAGCCGGACGCTTCGGAGTTTGACTCCGTCGGGAATCCTGGGGTTGCCCGGTGCGGCAGCATGATCAGCGGGCAGGCTCGGGCAGTGGTGCAGGCCGCTCCAGCCGATGAGGGGCACGTTGTCCGTTGCGTGAATCGTGATGAGACCCGAGGCCCTGCGCGAGGCCCCCCCGGCAAGCCGCCGCCCGCCGTCAGCGGACCTTCCGCACCCGCCTTGCCGTCGGAGAAAAGGACGCCCGCAAGCACATGGCCACGCTCGGCACGGTCTACGACGCCGCGCCCGCACCGCACCGCGCCGCCCGCACGACGTGATCACCCCGCCCGGCGGACGAACCGACGACCACAACACCCCGCGACCTGGCCCCCTCACCCAGCAGAAGTGGCTGTGAACATCCGTCCGCCACGACGCGGAACACGTTGTCGGGCAGCTCCTCGACCATGCACAGGCCTGCGATTCTCATGGCAGCCGCTACCGCGCCTCAGCCGCCTACTGGCTCACAGCCCTGCGGAGTACGAGTACTTGAATACCAATTACCTTCTTGCGCAGATGACTGTCGAGCGAGCGTCGCACGATACGTACCGTGAGCGGCTCGCCGAGCGCATCATCGAACTCTCGGAATGAACGACACCTGCCTCCCGCCGGACTGCCCTCCGGACACGGCCTCGCGCATGCCGACGCCGTACTCCACCCATTCCGTCTGGGACGGTCTGGGCCTACGAGGGGGCCACTTATGGAAACCGGGTGCTGCATATGTACTTCCCGAAGGCTGGCATGATCATCGCCCTTGCCGTCAACAGCGCCGTAGGGGAAGGGGACACGCTGGCCGACCTCGCCGGTACCGTCTACAAGACTCTTTCAGCGCAGAAGGCACAGGCTCTCCCACGGCACCAGTAGCCCCGGAGCCGGCTGCGTAACTTCCAGGTAGCTGCACGGCGGCGACGAGGTACGACAAAGCTCGCTGTCCGCCATGAGGCGGTCGTGGCGCCGCGTGACACACTGCTACGTTCCCTGATAGCGCGTAAACCTGCCTGCGGTCATTCGAGTTCGCACTGCGCTCGGCCGTGCCGATGTGCAGTCGTGCTGTGCACGAGCTTGCGCCCGGGCGGCGGTGCGGCGGCGATACCACGGCGCATCGCCGCCAGCTCGACGGCCTGGCAGCCGGCACGGACGAGACAGCAGCGGCTCACCGACGGGTGCGGCGCGCGACGCGGTCGGCTGCGGTGCCCGGTGCCCACAACCGCGAGATCGTGCAGCCGCTCGGCAGTCTCAGCCACGGGCGCTTTGCCCAGGCATGTCGATGGGTGCTTCCTGGCGCACCGCCGACGTCGACCGCCCCTCCGGGCACGGCAGGGTCCGTCACCATCGCGTCAGCATCACCGCGCTCCACGTCAGCGTCCCGTCAGGACGGGCGGGGGATCCGGGCAGGTGGGCATAGCGTCACCGGAGGGTTCCCGGCCGTCCCGCGGTCGGGGTCCCGTCATCTGTACATCTGAGCGACCGTACGTGCCGGGCGCCGTGCCACCCCGTCTCGGAACGTTGCGTACGAACCGGATCATCCTGGAGGCAACCCCATGACAGAACCCTTGAGCGGCGAGGACTCGGAACCTTCCGAACGGATCCCGGCCGGACCCTTGTACGTTCCCGTCCGGTCGGGGCCCCTCGGGCACGCCGCCCGTATGTTCCGTACCCCGCTCGGTGACCGTACCGCCGTCGGTTTCTCCTCCGAACGTGCTCTTGTTGTCGCGCTCGGCCCCGCACAGTCGTGGATCCGGCTGGCCGAGCCCGCCCTGCGCGCGATGACCGCGCCGCTCGGCGTCACCACCGTCACGGTGGATCCTCAACTGACGGCCCCCACTCCGGCCTTCGCCGAAAGGAGCCGGGCGCACCGCCGTGGCGGCCGGGACCCGCAGGTGATCGGCGCGCCACGGGTGACCGCGACCGCTGCCCTGGCCACCGCCGTGTCGTACGTGATCGGCTGAGGGGGACGACGCCACGATGACCACCGTTCACGAACCGTCCGTCACCGGCGCTTCAGCCGTCGATGAGCTCTCGGTGTGGCCTGCCTCCACGGCGGAGCCCCGCCCCGGGGACCTCACGGTCGGCCAGGTCTCGCTTGCCGAGATCGCGGGCCGCTTCGGCACCCCGGTGTACGTCCTCGACGAGGGCGAGGTGCGCAGCCGTTGCCGCACCTACCGACAGGCCTTCCCGGAGGCCGAAGTCCACTACGCCGCCAAGGCGTTCTTGTGCCGGGCCATGGCCCGCTGGGTCGAAGCGGAAGGGCTCGGCCTCGATGTCTGCTCCGCCGGCGAGCTCGAAGTGGCCATCGCCGCCGGGTTCCCGGCCGACCGGATCGTCCTGCACGGCAACGTCAAGACACCGCTCGACCTGAAGAACGCCTTGCGGTACGGCGTCGGCCGCATCGTCATCGACAGTCCCTCGGAGATAGCCCGCATCGCCGCCGCGGTCGGGCCCGGCGGCCGTCAGAAGGTGATGGTCCGCATAGTGCCCGGGATCAGCGCGGGCGGCCACGGGAAGATCCGCACCGGAACCGAGGACCAGAAGTTCGGCCTATCCATCACCGACGGCTACGCCCAACACGCCATCGCCCGCATCCTCGACCAGCCTCAACTCGACTTGACCGGCCTGCATTGCCACTTGGGTTCGCAGATCACCGACGTCAAGCCCTATCTGTCCGCGGTGCGGCGCATGGTGGGCCTGATGGCACGACTGCGCGAACATCACGGCGTCACACTCCGGGAGATGGATCTCGGCGGCGGCCACGGCGTCGCCTACCGCCCCGGCGAGCAGGCCATGGACGTCACCCGCCTGGCCCGCAAGGTCCGCGCCGAACTGGCGGAGGCGTGCGCGGCAGCCGGGCTCACCGTGCCGCGTCTGATCATCGAGCCAGGCCGGGCCATCGCCGGGCCCGCCGGAACAGCGCTCTACCACGTCGTGTCCGTCAAGCACACCTGCGGCCTCACCTTCGTCGCCGTCGACGGCGGTATGAGCGACAACCCCAGGCCCGCCCTGTACGGGGTGCGGTACGCGCCCCGCCTGGTCGGGCGGCGCGGCAGTGCGACGCTCGCGCCGGTCACCGTGGTCGGTCGGCACTGCGAGGCGGGTGACGTGGTCGCCGCGGACGTCCTACTGCCCGACGACGTACGCGCGGGTGACCTGATCGCCGTGCCCGTCGCCGGGGCGTACCACCTGTCGATGGCCTCTGGTTACAACATGGTCGGCCGCCCGCCAGTGGTCGCCGTGCGCGACGGCAGCGCCCGTCTCCTCGTACGCCGCGAGTCCATGGAGGACCTCCGCAGTCGCGACGTGGGCCTGTAGGCGCGGCCTCCTGGCCCACCTCCGGGCGACTGCAGGCGCCGCAGGACATGCACGTCGGGTCCGATGGGACGGACGTTGTCGGGCATAGCCGATTGCGCGGTCGACGGGCGGTGGAGGGCAGCCGTGCGACTTATGTTCAACGCGGTATGGCGTTCGACGTCGGGACTACCTGCAGGCCGTACGTGATCGCTACGGGCCTGGCGCCGGACGCCTCGGTGCCACACGTCCCGGTGAAGCGCCGGTCATGTGCGCGGCGGTTTGTGGGTCATCGAGGTGACCGGCACCGCCACGGTCTTCACGTTCCGCGCCACTGTCACGAAGCTGCCGCAACGCAGAGCCGAGGCTACACAGACCTGGGCTTCTCGCACCCGCCGCCCGGAAATGGCCAACGGCCGGCGGAGGGGCCAGGTCGCTTTGGCGCCGGCGGCCGGGGCGAATCCGGGAAGTCCTGCTCTGCCTCGGGCACTGACCGCGGAGTCGAGCGACCGGCACCGGCATCTATAGGGACCAGCCCCGCGCGCTGGCGGCGATGGGTGCCGTGCCGGGGGCTCTGGGAGCCGACAGCGGCCGGGCGGCTCAGGCATGGGCGGGAGCGCACGACGATGTTCCCCGTTCCCCATGCCGACACTGTCGGGCTGTTCGATCGCGAAGGCGATGGCACGCGCCATCACGTCTGGCGTGATGGAGTCCGCGACGTTAGTGCGCACCAAGCCGGCCAGACGACGATGACCCGGCCGCCGTCGAGCAGCGGGCACCTGCCCCTGGTCCTGAACCGGCTGGATGGACACTAAATAGACCCTCAGTGCAGATACCCGAGCCCCGTCGAGACCTGGTCGGCCTGTTCGATGACGCGGCCGCCGAGTTCTTCCTCGCGGTGGGCGAGGTCCATCGCGGACAGGGAGCCGGACACGGACAGCGCGGCGACGACCTCGCCGGAGCGGTCGCGGACCGGGACCGCCAGACAGGCGCGGCCCAGGGCCAGTTCCTCGATCTCCGTGGCGTAACCGCGGCGGCGTACCTCGTCGAGGGAAGCGATGAGGGTGTCGAAGTCGGTGATCGTGTGCTTGGTGTAGGCCGGGTAGGCATGGCCGAGCAGCGCTTCGACCTCGTCGTCCTTCATGCCGCTCAGCAGCGCCTTGCCCATGGCAGTGGAGTGCAGCGGGGCGAGCCGACCCGTGAGCGTGAACGAGCGCGGAGCACGGGGCCCCTCGAAGTGGCACAGGTAGAACATCTGGTCGTCGTGGCGTTCGGCGACGTTGGTGCCGAGCCCCGTCTCGTGCGCCAGGTTCTGGGCGATCTGGCGGGCGGCCCGGTGGACGGGTGACTGGTTGAGTGCGATACCGGCCAGGCCGACGAGGCGGGGGCCCAGCCGGTGCAGGCCGCTGCGTTCGTCGCGCGCCAGGTAGCCGAGGGATTCGAGCGCGCCCACGAGACGCGAGACGGTCGACTGGCCGAGCCCGGTCAGTTCGACGAGTTCGGCGATGCGGCGCTCGGGCTGCTCGTCGGTGAAGTAGGTGAGCAGCGAGAGCGCGCGCTCCACGGTCTGCGTGCCGGGACCAGCACTCCGAGATGAGGCATCCATATAGTGCATCCTATATGCCGGGCTGCTGCGGTGTCGGTCCGTCCGGTTTCCCGGGCTTCGGACACGCGCCGTCAGTGCGGCGGCAGCGCCAGTTCGCCGAGGATCTCTTCCAGCGCGGCTCGGGTGACCGGGTCGAGGGGCGCGGCGGGCAACCGTACCGTCGGCGAGGCGATGATGCCGCGCCGGACCAGGACCTCCTTGTGCACGGCCCACGCCTGGCCCTGGCGGACCCCGAGCTGGATGAGCGGCTGAAGGGTGCGGTACAGCTCCCGGCCCCGGACCCGCTCACCAGCGTCGAGCGCGTCGAGGACGTCCCGTAGCACATCCGAGAACTCGCAGGCCGGCATCGTGCCGACGGAGCCGTTGGCGTGCTCGTCGAGCAGGAACTGGGCGTTCTGGCCGCCGAGGACAGCGAAGCCCGCCCCCGTAGCCGCGGCGACGGCGGCCATCTTCACCGGCGGCGCGGGCACCTCGACCTTGACGGAGGTGATGCGCGGCTCGGCGGCGAGCTGGGCGATCTGCTCGACCGACAACGCAACGCCGGTCACCCCCGGCGCGTCCTGGATCATCACGGACGCGTCCGTCGCGTCTGCCACCTCGGCGAAGAACTCCACGACCTGGGGCGGGGACGGCTTGGTCAAGAACGGTGGCAGCACCATCAGGTGGTCGGCGCCGCCGTCGACCGCGCGCCGGGCCAACTCGCACGAGGTAATGGTGCTGGTGCCGTTGACCCCGGCGACGACGGGCAGTTCGGGCCCGGCCACCTCCCGCACGGTGCACAGGATCGTGGCGCGCTCGGGCTCGGTGAGGGCGAAGCCCTCGCTGGCCATGCCGAACACGGCGAGCCCGTCGACACCGCTCGCGAGCTGGAACTCGATCAGGGAGCGCAGGGAGGGGACGTCCAGTTCCCCGGAGTCGGTGAAGGGGGTGGCGAGGATCGGCATGAGGCCGCGGGGCAGAGCCTGCGTGCGGGACAGCGTGGTCGTGGGCGTGATCGTGGTCATTGTCAGTGCTCCTGGGAGAGTTCGCGGATGGCGTCGGCGTCCACCTCGATGCCGAGCCCCGGCCCTGTCGGCAGGGTGTAACCGGCCGGGGTGGCCTCGATGGGCGTGCGCAGGATGCTCTGGGCGACCGGCAGCGAGTCGGCCTGGAACTCGAAGAACGGACAGTCCTGCGTGGCGGCGCTGACATGGATGCCCGCTGCCAGCGCGACCCCCAGGCCGACCGAGTGGTGGCAGGCGATCGGGGTGTGGGCGGCGGAGGCGAGTTCGCCGATGGTGGTGGCCTCGGTGATGCCGGTGCGGGCCACGTCGGGCTGGGCCAGGCGCAGCGCGCGGCGGCCGAGCCACTCGGCGAATTCGTAGCGGTTGCGCATCGCCTCCCCGACCGCGACCGGGGTGTTGATCCGTGCGGCGAGTTCGCGGTGACCCTCGATGTCCTCGGGCGCGAGCGGCGCCTCGAAGAAGAGGGCGCCGCGGCGGTCGAGTTCGGCGCCGAGCGTCAGTGCCTCACCGATGCGGTAGGCCCAATGAGCGTCGACGGCGATCCGCAGGCCCGGAGCAGCCCCGGCGACGGCGTCATACGTGGCCAGGTCGGCCTCGATGCCCTTGCCGAGAGCCAGTTTGACCATGGTGGCGCCCTGTTCGGCGTAGGAGACGGCGAGACGGGCACGCAGTTCGTCGGTCGGCTCCGGCAGTCCGGACACGTACGCCGGTACGTGGTCGCGGTGGGCGCCGCCGAGCAGTTCGGCGACGGACAGTCCGGTGAGCCGGCCGTGCAGGTCCCACAGGGCGATGTCGACGGCCGCCATGGCGTCCGCCTGGTGCCCGGTCAAGTGCCCGCGTTCGCGCATCAGCTCCCGCATGCGGTGCCACAGCGGGCGTACGCGTGTCGGGTCCTGTCCGAGGAGCTGGTCGGCGAGGAGGCGGTCGACGACGGCGGCTGGGATCTCGGGGCCGACGGGCGCGAGGGCTTCGCCCCAGCCGGTGCAGCCGTCGTTGGTGCCGATCTCCACGAGCAGGGTCTCGAAGCGGCCCGAGTACAGGCTGCGCCAGGGCTCGCGCACGACGTACCCGTGCTCCGGGGTCAGCTCGGCGCCGTCCTCCAGGCGCCCGAGATAGGCGCGCTCGCCCCTGAGTTTGAGCACGTGGGTGCGTACGTAGGTGATGCGGGCCATGCGAGGTCCTCTCAGGATGTCTGCACCGGTGGAAGCAATGCACGTTCTCGATTGACGATGTGATCCACATTCTGCATACGTCTTGTAAATAGAGCAACCATCGTTAATATCGTGGCCATGTGCTCTCAACACGTCGGCCAGCAGCCCGCCACGCCTGCCGGCTCGGACGCCGGCGCCACCGCCACCACGCCCTCGCGCCGCGTGCTGATCGCCGGAAGCATCGGCAACTTCGTCGAGTGGTTCGACATCGGCATCTACGGCACGCTGTCGTCCGTCATCGCGGGCAACTTCTTCGCGGACGGCGACCGCGCCTCCGCGCTGCTGTCCACCTTCGCGATCTTCGCCGTGGGCTTCGCGATCCGCCCGGTCGGCGCCCTCTACTTCGGTCCGCTCGCCGACCGCGTCGGCCGCAACCGGGTCCTCGCCCTCACCGTCCTCATCACATCACTGTCGACCTTCGCGATCGGCGTCCTGCCCACCTACGCCACCGTCGGCGCCCTCGCGCCCCTGCTGCTCGTCCTCGTACGGCTCGTCCAGGGCTTCGCCGCAGGCGGCGAGACCTCCAGCGCGGTGAGCCTGCTGTTCGAGTACGCGCCACGCAACCGGCGCGGCTACTACACGAGTTACGGTGCCGCCCTCGGCTTCGTCGCCTTCGTGTGCGGCGCCGGAGCGGCGCTCGTCCTGTCCCTCGCGTTCGGCGACGACCAGATGGCGTCCTACGCCTGGCGCATCCCCTTCCTCATCGCCCTGCCGCTCGGCCTCGCCGGTCTCTACCTACGGCTCAAGCTGGACGACACACCGGAGTTCCGGCGCATGGAGGAGGCCGGCGAGACACCCAAGACGCCGCTCCGGGAAACCCTGCGCACCAGCGGGCGCCCCATGCTGATCCTGGCCGGGGTCATCGTCCTCAAGGGCGTGGCGCACTGGACCCTGCAGACGTTCATGGTCAGCTACCTCAGCGACACGATGCACTTCAGCCAGACCGCGTCGTTCGCCGCATCGACCGTCTGCATGGGCGCGGTCGCCGTCCTCATCCCCTGCGCGGGCCTGCTCTCCGACCGCGTCGGCCGCAAGCCCCTCCTGATCGGCGGCGCCATCGGACTCATCGCGCTCGCCTGGCCGTGCCTGTTCCTCATGTCCTTCGACAACGCGCCGCTCGCCGTCGCCGCCATGGTGATCCTGGGCCTTCCCATCGCCGCCTACGACGGCGCCGCCAACGCCAGCATGGCCGAACTCTTCCCCGCGCGGATCCGCACCGGCGCCATCGCCATCCCGTACAACATCTCCGTCGGCCTCTTCGGCGGAACCGCCCCCTACATCGCCACCTGGCTGGTCACCTCGACGGGGAACGACCTCGCCCCGTCCTGGTATCTGATGACGGCCGGGGTGCTCACGCTGATCACCGTCGTTCTCGGGGTACGAGAGACGGCGGGGCCGCGCGCCGAGAAGGTCGTCGCAGGCTGAACCCTGGCAGGCCGAAGTGGTCCGGCCGGCGGCTGGGCCAAGGACGACGATGGCGCTCGGGCTGACGGCCTTGCGGATCACGTCGTCAGCAGCGTCCGCGGGGGAGTGGCCAAGCGGCATGCGCTGGCGACGCGGTCCGTGCTGGACCGGTGCACGTACCGCTCGTGAAGTGCCCTCCGCTCCACGCCGATCGCACTGCCGGGTCGGCCGTCACGGGGAGTCGCCTCGGCCCTCGGGGCGACGGGCGGAGCTCTCCTGACTGGGATCTTCGTTACCGCACAGGCCGAGCAGCACTTCATCCGCACCAAGGACCGCCAATGCAGCAGCTCCAGGACGCGTCGCATGGCGGGCGGCCCACGAGCCCGCTGGCGGTGTGTCTTCCAGTATGTGGCGCCTGCCGGAGGCGTTCGGTGACGGTCGCGGGCTCGGTGAACGGACGTACGTCGTCTTCCTGTCGGTTCTGTCCGAAGTTCTCGCGTCCGCCGCGATCGGTCTGATCGCCCGCTGGGGTGAGGTGTGCCCAAGCTGGATCCCGTTGCTTCGCGGCCGACGAGTGCAGAAAAGGGCAGCCCTCCTCCTGGCCGCCCTCGGGGCCGTGAGCCTCACTCTCCTGTTCCCCCTTGCGTTCATCGCCTCCGAGGTCAGGGCACACGATCCGAAGGTGGCGACCTTCCGGCTGACTACCCCAGTCAAGCCGGTGGCTGGGAAGCCGCCTAGTTCCATCTCTGCTACGTGCCGCTGACCTTGTGGGGGCCGCTGCTGGGTGTGCTGACCGTCGCGTACTGGAAGCGCCGTTCCCGGGGCGGAGAGGATTCCTGCGGCAGCGTGAGACCGCCGTGGCGGGCGACCAGTCGACCGGCCGCAGCATCACGGAGACCCTGCTGTGCAACCCCGGCCACGCACTGTCTGCGCGGGCGTTATAGGGAGGGCACTGACGGCCGATCAGCAGGACTGGCAGGCCCCGTCCCGCCTCGCGGCGAAGCACTGGTGGGACGAACTGCCGGTGCGCTGAACCGGCGGTGGCCCTTCCTGACCAACCAACCACACGTGGCTGCTGCGGGCTGTCGCGCAGCACGCTGGTGTGGTTGCGCGCGATCACCGCCTGCGAGATCACCGAGCGAACGGTCCAGGACATCGCCACCGACCTCGGACAGGTCGGTCGCTCACCTGCGCTGGCGGCGGGACGGACAGCGCAGCCATGACATGGCATGAGCTTCGACAAACCGGACCTGGGCGGCTCGGCGCACGTTGGCGGAGGTCTTGGCGCTCCGGGAGGCAATCCGCAGGCGGACGGCTCGCCGGGGTCACCTTCGGCCTCCAGGACCAGACGCCGCAGCGGACCGCCGAGTTGCTTGAGGACGCCGTCCTCCTGTCAGCCCGCGAAGTAGCGGTAGGGGGCGCCAGTGCGGAAAGTCGTGCGGCAGGTAACGCCAGGCGATGCCGGTGTGGTCCACGTAGAGCAGCGCGTATGTCAGAAGCACGGGTTGTGTGCTCCGGCGGGCGGCTGGTGACAGCGATGCGGCGAGGTGCGGCTCGTGGGCGGCCGGGTTGCCTGCCGTCAGGCGGCGTCGAGGGGTGAAGGGATCGGGTTGGTCGGACAGAGTCGGGCGGGGCAGGAGTGCCAGGCCGTTCTCGCAGGGGCGGGCATCTCCTGGTGAGTGGCGTGGTCTGTCGGCACGCGACGGGTAGACTGATCGTTCTTTATTGGACCGGGGAGGCCGGCGTGGACTATGGCGACAAGCTTTTCTGGCTCTCGGTGGTGATTCAACGCAAGTACGCGCAGATCTGCGCCGAGTTCGACCTGACCCCCTCGCAGGCAACGCTGCTGTGCGCGGTCAGGAACGAGTCGCGGCAAATGGCTGACCTCGCCGCGGCGTTGGGTATGACCAAGAACGCGTTGAGTCAACTGGTCGACCGCACCGCGCGGCGCGAGCTGGTCGGCCGGGCAGCTTCGGAGCAGGACCGACGAGTCATCATGCTCAGTGCGACGCCCACGGGGAAGGTGCTCGCCGAGGCCCTTTATGCCGAGATCGCCAAGCGCCTGCCCGAGATCGCGGGGAATCTCGACGCCGACGACCAGCGCGACTTCGAGCGTGTGGCCACCGCGATCGTGGACGCCTCGGACCTGACTTCGCCCCCCTCGAACCAGCCCACCACGCCGTGAGGTAACGCCGCCCCGCACCTTGACGTAGTTCATGCCGTGAACTAATTTCGTTCACGCCGTGAACTACTGAGGGGTGGCAGTGATGAGTACACAGACGACCGGCACGATCGCGGTCTTCGGCGCGACGGGACAGCAGGGCGGGGCGGTGGTCGACGCGTTGCTGGACTACAAGGCGCGGGTGCGGGCTCTGGTCCGCGACCCGCAGTCCGACCGGGCTCACGCGCTGGCCGCCCGCGGCGTCGAGCTGGCGGCCGTCCGGACCGACGACCCGGCGTCGCTCGCCGCCGCGCTGGCGGCGGTCGAGGGGTTCTACTTCATGACCCCGGAGGCGAACAGCCTCGAAGAGGTCGAGACGGAGATCCGCATCGGTACCGCGCTCGTCGACGCGGCGGTCGAGGCGGGCGTCCCGCACGTCGTGTTCAACTCGGTCCTCGGAGCGGACCGGGAGTCGGGTGTGCCGCACCACGACTCGAAGCACTCGATCGAGGAGCACCTGAGAAAGTCCGGCCTCAGGGCCTCGATGGTGCGCGCGACCGCCTTCATGGAGAACTTCACGAGCGTGATGGCACCGAGCCTGGAGCACGGGGAGATCGTGCTCAGGCTGCCGCTGCCGGAGGACGTCGCCCTGAAGATGATCTCGGTCAGGGACATCGGGCGGGTCGCCGCCGCACTCCTGCTCGGCACCGCGGAGGCGCCCGGCGGAGTGGTCGAGCTCGTCGGCGACGAGCTGACGGGCCCCCAGATCGCCGCGGCGTTCGGCGCGCGCGCCGGGCTCCCTTCACGGTACGAGGCCCTCCCGTTGAGCGTGCTCCCCACCGACCTCGACAAGGCGATGTTCCGCGAGTTCGCGAAGGCGGCGGAAGACCCTGCGGACCTGACGGTGGTGCGCTCGATCGAGCCGGACACCCTGGATCTGGCCGGGTGGATCCGATCCAACGGCTGGACCGCGCCCGCTGACGTGGCCCGTTCCTGAGCCTCCGAGTCGGAACGAGTCGAAGTGCTGATGCGGCCGCCACCGGTCCCGGCCAAGTTGATCTTTCACCTAGAGCGACGAGCACTGGAGCAGGACATGAAGGCGATCACCTACAGCGAGTTCGGCGGCCCGGAGGTCCTCCGTCTCGAAGAGGTCGACGAGCCGCACGCCGGACCCGGGCAGGTGCGGCTGAAGGTCGTGGCGGCAGGGGTCAACCCGCTCGACGTCAAGATCCGCAACGGGTGGAGGCCGCACATCGCCCCGCCGTTCCCGGTGATCCCCGGCGTGGAGGCGGCCGGCGTCGTCGACGAGGTCGGGGAAGGCGTGACCGGCGTCGCGGTGGGTGACGAGATCCTGGGCTGGACCGTGACCGGCGCATACGCCGAGCACGCGCTGGCCGTCGACTTCGGCCCGAAGCCCGCGGACCTGGACTGGGACCTCGCCGCGGCACTGCCCGTCGCCGTCGAGACCTCGGTCCGCGTGCTCGACGCCCTCGGTGTCGGGGAAGGTGACACGCTCCTGCTGCACGGAGCCGCGGGTGTGGCCGGCGCCGTCGGTGTTCAGCTCGCGGTCACCCGCGGCGCCACGGTCATCGGCACCGCCTCCCTCGGCAACCACGATTACCTGCGCTCGCTGGGTGCGATCCCGGTCGCCTACGGCGCCGGCCTCGCCGACCGGGTCCGCGAGGCCGCACCCCAGGGCGTCGACGCCGTGTACGACGCCGCAGGGGCAGGCGACCTGGAGGTGTCGATCGACCTGCGCGGCGGCACCGACCGGATCATCACCATCGCCGATCCGAAGGCCGCCGAGCTGGACGTCACCTTCTCCGGTCCCGGCGCCCCGTTCGGTTCCCGCCTCGGCGAGTACGCCCGCCTCGCAGCCGACGGCAAGCTCACGGTGCGCATCGCGCAAAGCCTTCCGTTGGCGGACGCCGCGAAGGCGCAGGAGCTGAGCGCGAGCGGCCACGCCACCGGGAAGCTCGTCCTGCGGCCGTAGCTCAGCGCCCGGTCGGCTGAGGAAGCGCGACGGCAGCACACCGGCCAGTCGCCACGGCCCTGGCGAACCCGCCCAGCTCGTCCGCCTCCACCGGTCCTGCCCGCCGCAGGTGGCCGAGACCGCGGGCGAGCAGCAGTTTCACCCGCTGCTCGCACCACGCAGCTCGTTCGGGCAAGCACCGTGGCAGTACCAAGACGGTGTTCCGTGCGGTGAGGCGGACAAGTCTCTTGTAGTAGCACAGGGCTACGGCGAGACGTCGATGAGGCGGGAGTCATCGAGTCGGTGCAGCACTGCCTCATGCGGCCGGTCCCACACTCCGGCCCGCGACCAGATCAACAAAGGGTCTACGTCTTCCACGGCACCGTCACCCCCGCAGCGGTCCGCCTCTGGCTTCGCCAGTGATCCGCCCGCGGCCGCCAAGGCCCGCCATACCGCCCCGCGGCCGAGGGCACGGATCCGTCAACCCTGTTCGATCAGCGCGGCCAGGCGGGGCAGGAGGCGAACGAGCTGCGCTCGCTCCTCCGGTGTGAACGCCTCGTAGGCACGTGCTTGGCGAGCGCGGCGGTGCGCGACCACGTCCGCGAGCAAGGCAGCGCCGCTTGCCGTGAGCCGGACGAGTACCTGCCGCTCGTCCTGCGACGACCGGCGCCGGACCACCACGCCGCGTGCTTCCAGCTGCTTGACCATACGGGTGACGGTCGGCACGCTCACTCCGGCCGCCCGCGCCAGACGCCCGACCGGCACCTCGCCCTCGTCGGCCAGCGGCTCCAGTACCGCCAGCTGCGCCAGCGAAAGGCCCCCGTCGCCCGCCGCGCTCGCGGAGCGTGCGGCCCGCATGGCGTAGAACAGCGCGTCCGCGGCCTTTCCCATCTCTTCCGCGGAGACCCGTTCGGCACCTTTCCCCGCTCCTTGCGCATCTGCTGTTTCCATAAGTGCTAGCGTATCAATGATTAGCGTGCTCACTATTAGGAGGCGAACGAAATGGCAGCCACGGCCCGCATCGACGTTCACCAGCACCTCATCCCGCCCACCTACCGGCGCGTCCTGGACGAGCGCGGTCTCACGGCCGGCGGATGGCCCACCCCCGACTGGGACCCGCAAGCCGCGCTCGACATGATGGACCGCCGCTCCATCGCCACCGGCGTGCTGTCCATCAGCGCCCCCGGTACCCATTTCGGGGACGACAGGGAGGCCCGCAGCCTTGCCCGAGAGGTGAACGAGTACCACGCCGAGCTGGTCAAGGACCGTCCGGACCGTTTCGGACAGTTCGCCTCGATCCCGCTCCCCGACATCGAGGGGGCGGTCGCCGAGGCCACCTACGCCCTGGACGAACTGCACGCGGACGGCGTCGTCCTGTTGTCCAACGCGCACGGCCGCTACCTGGGCGACAAGGACTTCGAGCCGCTGTGGGCGGAACTCGACGCCCGCCGCGCCGTGGTGTTCGTCCACCCCACCGAGCCGCCCATCCCCGGGCTGCCGGGCCTGCCCAGTCCAGTGCTCGACTACCCGTTCGACACCACGCGCACGGCGGTTCACATGACCGTGGGCGGGGTCATGAGCCGGTTCCCGCACATCAAGGTGATCCTCTCCCACGCCGGCGGCTTCCTGCCCTACGCGGCCACACGGTTCACCGCCGCCGCCCAGTTCAATCCAGGCACGACACCGGAGGGGATCCTCGCCGACCTCAAGCGGTTCTACTTCGACACCGCCTTGTCATCCACGCCGTACGCCCTGCCTGCCCTCCTGGCCTTCGCCGAGCCAGGACACGTGCTCTACGGCAGCGACTTCCCCTTCGCCGGGGATGAGCTCGGCACGCAGTTCGACCGGGGCCTCGACGCTTACGACCACTGGGCGCCTGGAGAACTCGAGGCCGTCAATCGGGGCAACGCCGAAGTGCTCTTCCCTCGGCTCGCCTCCGCCTGAGCCCGGGCTTCCCGGCACGTGGGAGCACAAGTTCGCCGGCCGGAACCAGCGACTGCGCCGCTCCCCGGCCGAGGCCCGCGCCACCGTACGCGCCCCGCATGCGCGCAGGTGGTTGGCGATGCTACGCACCGACTTCGGTGCGCTTGAGGCGGGCTCCGAGCACAAACGCCGTATCGCCCGCAGCACCGAGGCCGACGGCACGCAGCAGGTGGAGCAGGCAGCGGATCCCTGGATGGCCCGGCGGGCGCAGGGAGTCAGTTGGCAGCGGTGCTGGGTTTGCCGTCCTCTCCCGGGCTCTTCAGTGGCGGGTAGTCGGTGTATCCACGATGGTCACCGCCGTAGAAGGTGGTGTGGTCGGGTTGGTTGAGCGGGGCTCCGGTCTGCCAGCGGGCCCGTCAACCGCGACGGAATGACCTATGTGCCATTGAGCCGTCGCCCTGGCGGACTGCACGCCCACAAACTCGTCATAAGTCCCGGCAGTGACCAGCCCGAGCTCCAGGTTCATGAGGGCTACGAGTGGATCTACGTGCTGGACGGTCGGCTGCGCCTGCTCCTCGGCGAGAGCTTCCTGCTCCTCACGCCGGGTGAGGTCGCAGAATTCGACACGCAGGTTCCGCACTGGCTAGGTGCCGAAGGCGATCAGCCGGTGGAGCTGTTGATCATCTTCGGCAAGCAGGGCGAGCGGGCCCACCTCAGGGCCCGTCCCGCCTGATCGTCTCGCGGTCATTCCGTACTGGGGACTCCCTGGCGGCGAGCGGCAAGCCGTGCAGCCGTGCAGCCGTGCAGCCGTGGAAGTCGGCACCATCAGCTATCTGAACAGTCCTTGCACAGCTCTCCCGCGTGCACGATGAACTCAGGTGACCCCGCGTCTACGGCGGTGAGGGATGAGCAGGCCGGACCTTGGTGACCGCCATCGGCGATCACCGGAAACGGTGAAGGCCTGACTGTGCCGAGCGCCGGTGCACCCAGGCGGAAGCCGGTGGATGCGACCGGGGCCCGTGGGCCCGGCTTCCTCAAGGCCCCAAACGCGGAGAGGGTGGGCGGCTGGTGTTCGCGGACACCCTCTCCTGTTGGTGGGTGTCATCGATGCCCTGGCGTCATGCCTGGCCGGCGGCGGCGATCTGGCTGGGGGTGGTGCCGAGCCACCAGGTGGGGTTCGCGGTGCCGTCAGTGGTGCGGCCGTCGCTGTGGACGTAGTGGCGCACGTCGCGGCCGGGCTCGGCGAACTCGCCGTTCAGGGCGCGTTCGGTCCACTCGGCGCCGAAACGGAAGACCTCGGCGGCGGTACCGCCCAGCGGATGGAACTCGTTCTCGTAGACACGTATCTCCTTGGGTGCGCGGACGCGCTCGTAGCTGGCCAGGGCCTGCTCCAGCACGGTGAGTTCGTCGAACTCACCGATGCCGTAGAGGACTGGGCAGGTAATCTCCTGGACCAGGTCACCCAGCGGCATACGGGCGACCAGCTCGGTGTCGAAGGCCTCCTCGTCGGTATAGCCGGCCATGTACATGTAGTTGTTCTTGAAGGTGGGCTGGGCGCGCTCGAAGATGGTGGTGAAGTCGCCGGTGACGGCCTCGAAGGCGGCCAGCGCGGCCAGGCGCGGATCGCTGGCGGCGGCGCGCGAGCCCCAGTAGCCGCTCATGGAGATGCCGAACATGGCGATCCGGGCCGCGTCGACCTCCGGCAGCGATGCCAGGTGGTCGATGTAGCGGCTGATGGCGCGCTCGTAGTTGGTGAGGTCGACGGTCAGCCCGTTGGCCCGGCTCTCGCCCTGGCCCGGGCCCTCGATGGACAGGGCCACGATGCCGCGCGACGTGTAGTACCGCTCGGCCGCGTAGATGTAGTCCTCCTTGATCATGTCCATCCCGGGGCCGAGGATCACCGCGGGGGCGTTGCGGACCTCGCCGGCGGGCAGGTGGAGGAGGGCGAAGATCTGCTTGCCCTCGAAGTCGAGGACGACGCGGCGCACCCGGTTGTCGCGCAGTGCACCCAGGCGCTCGACGCAGTGGTTGGCGTGCTCGCGGAAGGCGAGTTTGCGCGGGTCGGTGGCGTCGAAGATCGAGTACTGCGCGCGGCCCCACATCACGGCGGCGCGCACGTAGAGGTCGGCGGCGGTCTGGACGAAGCCGCCGCGCTCATGGTGGCCGGCGCGCTCCTCGGCCTGCCCGGCGATGGTGGCCCAGGCCTTGGGAAGCATCACGCCGCTCTGGACCAGGTCGAAGACCTTGTCGAAGTCGGTGTGGTCGTGGCCCAGTTGCTCCAGGGTGCCCTTGGCCTGGGGGTGCAGGGCGTCGAAGCCGCCCTGGGCAAGAGCGATGTCCAGGGCCCAGCTCTGGCCGGTCGAACGAACAGTCATGACAGGTGACCTCGTGTCTTCGGTTCGGGTGAAGGAGGCGGGAGACGTCCCATCCGGCTACGCCTAAGTACTTACTTATTAAGTACTTAGGGTAGGGTGGTGTCAACCCGACCACCGACCAGCGACACGGAGATGCACTGGTGTCCGACACCAGCCGCGATGCGGCCCTCGACCAACTCGCCCGCGCCGCCTACAGCCTCAGCGCCGCCGACTCCCGCCTGCGCGGACGCGCCACCCGCACCCCCGGCGCACTCTCCCTCACCCATGCCCGAGCCCTGCGCGTGCTGGCCGAGGCGGGGCCGCTGCCGACCGGCCGGCTCGCCGCCGCCACCGAAACCACCGGCGCCGCCACCACCCAACTGGTCAACGGCCTCGCCGCCGCCGGTTACGTCACCCGCGAACGCCCCGCCGACGACAAGAGATCGGTGCTGGTCACTCTCACGGACGCAGGCCGAAGCCGCCACCGCGAACGCCAAGCCGCCCTGACCCAGGCCCTCGATGCCGCACTCGCACACCACGATGCCACCGCCCTGAACACCGCGACCGACGTCCTGCGGCAGCTCGCCGCCATCTACGACCAGCTCTGAGCGCGTATCCGTGGTGTGTGGTGGTCGAGGACCGGACGGACCGACCGGGGCTCTACCGGTTCAGCCGCTACCCCGCCGCGTATGCCGCGTTCGGCAATTTCGACAGTCCGGCCGCCGCGGGCCGGGGCCTTCGGGGCTGCTCGTACCTGGAGCGGTGCGCAGTGCTCCTGGACGTCCTCCAGCCGCTCGGTCCGCCCTTGCAGATCGAAGTAGTTGTCCGAGGAGGACGTCGAGGGCATCGTCGCCGAGCGCGTCACCGCCGCGTACCGCCCGCGCCCGGTCCGTCTGGCAGTGTCGATGACTTCGCCCGGGGCGGAGGGGGAGGTGAGGAGGGTACGGAGGTCGATGACCCGGTAGCCGCGGGCGGTGATCGCGTCGAGGATGCGGGGGAGAGCCTCAGCGTCGATCACCTCGGTGCGGCCCTCGGATGCCCCGACGTGCATCTGCAGGACCGCCCCCGGGCGCAGGGCCTGAAGCGCCCGGCGCACCGCGCGGTCCACGGTCATGCCGCCCTCGGTGCCTTGCCACCCGTTGGTGTCGGTGGTGAATTCGATGTCCGCGAACCCCAGCCCGTTGACTTCCCTGATCTGCGCGAAGTTGGTCTCGCTGTAGGGGAACCGGAAGAACGGGGTCAGGGCCTCTCCCGCGCCGGCCGCGCGCAGGGCCCGGTCCGCTGCCAGGACTTCGCGGCGCCTCCCGGCCGCGGTCAGGTCCTTGAAGTAGGGGTGGCTGTAGGAGTGGTTGCCCAGGCCGTGTCCCGCGGTCACGATCCTCCTCACCGCCCCGGGGTATCGGTGGGCGAAGTCACCGGTCAGGAAGAACGTGGCAGGCGCGTGCTGGCAGGCGAGGTCGCCGAGGACGCGGTGCAGGCCGGCGTCGTTCCATGCCGCGTTGAACGTCACCGCGACCACGGGCTCGCGCGTGCGGATCACGCGGTTCTCCGATCCGAACAACGCCCGCAGAGCCTCTTGGTCCGCAGCCACTGCCGGGCGCGGCGCGGCCGTCCCGGCGACTGCCGCCGGGGGCCCGGGTGCCACCATCCACAGGGCGGCGGTCAGCCCGATGGCCACCCGGAGCAGGCGGCGGGCCACAAGAGAGTGCGCGGCGAGGACGGGATGCGTTTCCATGCCACCGCCATCGGCGGACGGGAGCCTGTCCTTGAGGGAGAGTTGCTGCCTGGTGGCGGCTTCGGAGAAGGCCGGGGGAGTGCGAGGGCGCAGTCGGTGAGGGGTGCGTTGGTCGGGATCGCTGCTGGATTGCACTCCCACCCTTCCGAATGTCGGGTACAAGGCGCTGCCGACGGCGGGATGGCGCAGGCGGCGCCGCACTCGATGGTCTTGGCCATGTGCCAGATCGGGCCGGGGTCGGCGCCCTTGAGGTGTGGGAGGGCGGCGAACAGGGCGGTGTCGCTGGCGCGGCCGGCGAGGATGACCTCACACCCGTCTTGGAGGGCTTCCTGGATGGACTCGACGCCCATCATCGCGACGGTGTGGCCGCGCGCGAAGACCTCGCGGTCGATTTCGGCCCCGCGAACGGCCCGAAGATGGCCGTGGTCGTCTGTGCTGACGGTGTGGGGTCGGCGATGCGGAGTTGGGTGAGGGGGTTGGTTTGGTGGCGTGTGAGGGGTCAGGGGCGGCGGGCGATCCAGGTGGTGCGGGTGGTGTGCACGCGCAGGTCGTCACGGCGGGCGACGCTGTTCGGCTGTGATGGGTCCAGCAGGATGTCCCAGGCCGCGAGGTCATCGGTGTCGAGCAGGCCGGTGGCGTGGGAGTGCAGTTTGGTGAGGAATCCGTGGGCGTAGGGGTTCACGGATGGTCCTGCCTGGGCGTGGTCGAGGCGGATCTCGAAGGGCCGCTTCTCGACGCTGAACCCGGCCTTTTGGAGCTGGTCGGTCCATTCGTGGTCGGGTTGGGTGTTGGTGGCGGCGTGCAGGCGGGCTTCGAGGCCGGGCCGGCCGACACCGGGGTCCTCGGGCAGATACCGGGGGAAGAAGTCCATTTCGGTGACGGCCAGGAGTCCGCCGGGCCGCAACTGCGCGAAGGCGCGGGCGAGGGTGCGGGCGGGGTCGCTGACGTGGTGCAGGAATGAGGCGGCCCAGATCAGGTCGTAAGGCCCCCTCGCGCCGATCTCGGCCCACGACCCGTCTATGTCTGCCTCAAGGGTGCTGAGCCGGCCGGTGATCCCCTGTGCGCGAGCCCGCTCGCGCAGGCGGTGCAGCATCTGCGCGGAGATGTCCACCGCCGTCACCTGCGCCGAGGGGAACTGGCGGGCCAGGGCGAGGCTGCCGGTGCCGGGGCCGCTGCCCAGGTCCAGGATCCGGGTGGGAGTCGGGCTGGCGAGTGCGGCGAGCAGGCCGGTCAGCTCCGCAAGGTAAGGGGCCAGGACTTCGCCGTCGAGTTCCAGCAGTCTGGCCAGCGCGAGGTCGGGATTCTCTGCCTGCTCGTACCCGATCTGGCCGTGAGTGTCATGGTGTGTGGTCATGCCTAGACGGTAGGACGATCACGGCTGGTGTGTCATAGGGTCTTGCCTGTGGAGCAAGAATCGTCTCTGGACGCCGTTGTCAGGATGCGCATCAGGTCGCTGCGCAAAGCGCGTGGCTGGTCGCTGGACAATCTGGCCGAGCGTGCCGGCATCAGCCCGTCGCAGCTCAGCCGGATCGAGACCGGGCACCGCCGGATCAGCCTGGATCAGCTCACCGCCATCTCCGGGGCGCTGGGCAAGTCCCTCGACGAGCTGGTGGCGTCCCCGGATGACTCCGATGTGGTCATCCGGCCCACGCGGGACGAGGCCCGTGGTCTGACTTCCTGGCTCCTGACCAACGACGACGGCCCCCAGGGGCTGACCGTCGCCAAGATGCGCATCACTGAGCAGGCGGGCAACGTCGCCCCCGAGGACCTGGGTGTGCATCCCGGCAGGGATTGGTTCACCGTGCTGTCCGGCACCGTAGTGCTGTATCTCGGCGAACGCGTCATCCGCGTCGAGGCCGGTCAGGCCGCCTCGTTCTCGACCATGGTCCCGCACGCCGTCCGCAGCGACCGCGGACCCGCTGAAGTCTTGGTCATTCTCGACCACCATGGTGAACGCAGCCATCTCCCCGTGAGATGACCCGCTCCGACCGGTGATCAAGCGGCGGCCCCACAGCATCGGCACTCGCCCCGGAGGCTGCCGGGGCCAGCAGGGTGACCACGGCCGGCCGGGCGAGGCCGGTCCCGCAGTCGTGCGCTTGTTGACTGACGGTTTCGCTCGTTGGTGCGGGAGGAGCGCTGCGCTCCGATAGTCACCGACGTGATCAGCTTCTCGAGGAGGGCGTGCCCGCCCAGGCGGCGAGTGCCTGGGCCCGCTCGTCGCGGCGTGTGGTGTGGTCGGCGGTACGGGTGGCCCACGCGACGTGACCGTCGGGGCGTATGAGCACCTCGGTGACCCCGTCGAGGTCGGCGTGCTCGTCGTACTTGTCGACGGATACGGCCGTGATGCGGGAGGCCCGGCCGGGGCCGACGGTCTCCCGCAGGGAGGGGTCCTTCGCCAGGGCGAGCAGAACGAAGCGGCCCTTGGTGAGGAGTTCGTAGACCCGTGTCGCCGTCGAACCGGCGGCGGTCAGTCCCACGTCGGGCATACGCCGCCCCACCAGCGGGTCGGCGCCGGGGTCCGCCGACGGGTAGTGGATGCCGAGGGCGGAGACCTGATCGGCGAGCCGGCGGTTGACCTCCGCGATGCCCAGCAGCTGGTCGAAAAGCGAGCGCAGGGCCGCGGCCGGGCGCTGGTACCCCGAGATCAGCGTCAGCTCCGCCAGCAGCGTCTGGACCTCGGTGTTCTCGGTCACCGCCCGTCCGACCGGCCAGCGCTCCGCGTCGTAACTGTCCAGCAGTCCAGGCGGGGCCCAGCCCTGCACCGCGGCGGCCAGCTTCCACCCCAGGTTCATGGCGTCCTGGAGCCCGGTGTTGAGCCCCTGGCCCGCCGCGGGGAAGTGGATGTGGGCGGCGTCGCCCGCCAGCAGGATCCGTCCCGAGCGGTAGCTCTCCGCCAGCCGCGTGGCATTGCCGAAACGCGACAGCCAGTCGGGCTCGGCGACCCCGCAGTCGGAGCCGGTGATCCGGGTGAGCGACGTACGGAACTCCTCCAAAGTCACGGGCTCTTGGGACGGGACCCGCATCCGCTCCGGGTCCAGGCAGACGAACCGGGTGAGCCCGCCCTCCAGCGGCGCGACGATCACGCCACGGGCCCGTGCCGCATCGAGGGCGCCGGGTCGTGGGTCGACGACCGCGAAGTCCCCGAGTATCCCGGTCAGGGTCTCGTCGGTGCCGGGGAAGCCGATCCCCGCGCTCCGCCGTACGAGGCTGCGCCCGCCGTCGCACCCGACCGCGTACTGGGCGCGTACGGTCTCCGGGCCGCCGCCGGGGACGCGGGTCTCCACCTCGACCCCGTCGCCGTCCTGGCTCACGCCGAGGATCTCGTGTCCCCGGCTGATCTCCACCCCCAGCTCGTGTGCCCGCTTCTCAAGGATCGCCTCGGTGTGCGCCTGGGCCAGGAAGAGGGTGTAGCCGTGCCGGGAGTCGAGGGCGCCGAAGTCCAGATGGGTGGGCAACCCCGCGAAGTGCCAGCCCGGCACGGTCCGGCCGAGCGGGAGGAACCGGTCGAGCAGTCCGCGCTGGTCCATCAGTTCCACGCTGCGCGGATGCAGGCTCAGTGCCCGTGAATGGCGCTGCGGTTCGGTGCGGCGTTCCAGGACCCGGGTCCGTACGCCCGCCAGTGCCAGCTCGCAGGCGAGCATCAGCCCGGTCGGGCCGGCGCCCGCGACGATCACGTCGGTGCTCATCGGAAATGACCTCCCCATTTAGTGAACGGTGTTCACGTGAACGATGTTCACTATAGTGGGGTCCATGAGCGCACCGTCAAGCCCGGCCAGGGGTCGGCCCGCCCGGCTCAACCAGGCCCGCACCGTCCAAACCGCCCTCGACCTGCTGAACGAGTCCGGGCTCGACGCACTGACCATGCGCAGGCTCGCCGACGCGATGGGCGTCCAGGCCGGTGCGCTGTACCGCTACTTCGCGACCAAACAGGACCTGCTCACCGCCATGGCCGAGCACATGGTCGGCGGCGTCGCCGACGCCACCGGCCCGGCCGGGGACGGCGACTGGAGCGAGGAGGTGGCGCGTCTGGCCCGCGCCCTGCGCACGGCCCTGCTCGCCCATCGCGACGGTGCCCGTGTCTTCGCCGGTACGCACTCGACCGGCCCGAACACCCTGGGCTTCGCCGACGGTCTCATCGGGGTGCTGCGTACGGCGGGCTTCAGCGACGGTGAGGCGGCGCGGGCGCTCTACGCGGTGTCCCACTTCACCGTCGGCCACACCCTGGAGGAACAGGCCGCCCTCCGGCCGGAGGACGGGGGGCCCGCCAACGCGGGGGCCCTGCACGACGCGGTGCTGGAGTCAGGGACGTATCCGCACCTGGCCGCCACCCTGCCGGTGCTCACCAGTACGGACTTCACGGCACACTTCGAGTTCGGGCTGCGACTGCTCCTGGACGGGCTGCGTGCTGTACGGCGGTGAGCCCGGTGGCGTTGCCCCCGCCGCCGCGGTCTGCCTGCGGGGTGTGGGCGTCCGGACCGGCAGGTGCTCGTCCGGGAGCAGATGCGGCTCGTACGCGGTGATAGGCCACTCAAGCCGCGGACAGGCGGTCCGCTGGATCGAGGCCCACAGCCGCACCAGCCCCAGTGGCGGTTATGGCCGGATGGAACAGCCGGAGCGACTGTCGTGCCTCAACTCGCCGCGCCGATGACGTAGTTGATCGCGCTGGCGACATCCTCGTAGGCATGGGTGGGGCGGAAGGAGCTCTGGGTCCACGGTTTCCCGTTCGACACCCACACGCTTCGCATTCCCAGTGCGTGCGCGCCGGCGATATCGGCGTGCGGTGAGTCGCCGATGACCCATGAGGCGGTAAGAGGTATGCCCACGGTGTCCGCGGCAGCGTGGAAGATCTCCGGGTCAGGCTTCTTGTGGCCGACCTCCTCCGAGATCACCCAGCCCTGGACAAGTCGGTCGAGCCCGGAACTGCGGATTTTGTCTTCTTGCTGAGCGGTACGGCCGTTGGTGACGATCACGCACGTCCAGCCGTCACTGTGCGCCTGCTCCAGGGCCTCGCGGGTGGGAGCCGTGAGGGTGACGCTGTCGGCCGCGCCGTGGTCGAGCAATGCGTGGATGGCTTCGGCGGGCACCGCGTCCCGGTATCGGTCGGCCATGGCCGTGGCGACATCGTGGCGGGCGGTATAGCCGCTCGCATCGGTCGTCATCACCCATGTGAGATCGGTGTCGGGCAGGCGGTGCTCGGCGAGGAATGCAGCGACGGCGTCTCGGAAGGCGGAGTCGCGGTTGACCAGGGTGTTGTCGAGGTCCAGCAACAGCAGCGACATGAGGGGCAGTAGATCATGGGCGGCAACCTCGCGGCGGTGGGGTTTCGTAGCCGTGATCGACATGGTCAGCAAGACAGATCAGAGCGGGCAGCAGGTCTGTCGCCCGGGACGGGGTCACGATCGCGGTCAAGGCCTGAAGCCGCCGTGATGGCTGCGGACGGCCAGCCCAGCACGGTCAGTTCGGGCCATTCCTCCTGCCATCGTGCTGCCTTGGCCTCGTAGACCGTCCGCGGAGCGAGCACGGGGTTCGGCCGAAGGACGAGGTTGAACACGTCCGACAGGCCATGAGGTGCATAGACGCGCCACTGCCCGTCCGTCTCCACACGTACTCCCAGACAGCAGGTCGTTGCGGCGAAGCTGTCGATCGCCGCCTCGGTGGAGTCGTAGGGCGGGCACGGGACGCCGAACTTGTCCTCGTACCAGAGATGAACCCGCGCCTCCTTCCTGATCTCCACCTCTGCAGGCAGATCGGCGAAGACCTCCCGTCCGGCCTGAATCACGGCGTCCTCGGCCTCCCAGGAAAGATCGCTGCCATCGAAGTAGAAGACGTCGTAGTCCTTGATACCGCTGGTCGCAGGTCTGTCCGTGACCACGTTCCATACCGTCTGGAACAGACACCCGGCTGTCACGTACCACCCCGGCAGGCTCAATGAGGCAGTGCGCGCCAGTACCTCCGTCAATACGTGGTTACGGGAGAGCGCCGAACGCAGGGACTCGAGTTGTCGGTCGAGAGGGAGTCGGCTGATCATCAACACTGCCTACCACAACTCGCCCATGGTCACGGCGGATGTTCTTGCGGCTGTCGTCAACCGGCTCGCCTTCAACGGCACGATCATCGAGACCGGCACGGAGTCCTACCGCCTCGCCCCCCACGCGATGCCGTACGTGTCGGACGTCCATGCCCGTCACCCGCGAGTGGAGCGCGGCTTCAGCGGATGCGGTGCTTCCGCCAGAAGGGGCCGAGGTCCCTGTGCGTCATCGACTGTGCGGCCCTCTTGAAGTCGGCGGTGGTGGAGACGCCGTACCAGTGGTCGCGGGCGTACTTCTTGATGAGGCGCGCCATGGGGCCGGCCCCGAGGACGTGCTCCAGGTCGGCCAGGACGCAAGGGCCGATCCCGTACACGACCCGGGAGTACTCGCCACGGTGTGTGGACCAGTAGGCCATCGAGTCGGTGAGCGCGGCGGCGGCGCTCGGCCAGGAGTCGTCCGGCGAGCACTCGAACCCGTCCCAGCGGTAGTAGCGCGCGTTGGCGTACTGAGCGAAACTCTCGTCCAGCCAGGGTGCGTTGTACTCGTCGTTGCCCACGACGCCGTACCACCACTGGTGGGCGATCTCATGGGCGGTGGCGCCGCCCTCCTTGTCCGTGCCGAGGAGGACCAGGCCGGGGTACTCCATGCCGCCGGCGAACCCGGGGGTCATCACGAGGTCTATCTCGCCGTACGGATAGCGGCCGAACTCCCTGCCGAACCGGTCGATGGCGGCGACGCCGTCCTTGCGGTTGAGGCGGACACCGGCGGCGGGCGTGTTCGGCGACCAGTACGACTTCACGCGCACGCCATCGGGCGAGGTCTGCGTCGCGGTGCGGAACGGGCCCGCCGCCCATGCGAAGTCCCGCACCCGCTTGGCGACGCTGTGGGTGACCGTACGCCCGGTACCGCCGGAGCGGGTCCATGTGCTGCCGGTCGCCGGGACCTTGAGGGCGGACGGGTGGTCGAGGCGCACCCGGAAGTCGCTCGCCAGGGTGTAGAAGCTCTCGCCGTACGACACATACGGATCGAGGTGCCACCCCCTCGCGTCGTGCACGGCGAGGACCGGCAGCGCGTTGCCCAGGAAGCGGAACGCGCCTTCGCGGCCGAAGCGGTTGTTGCGTGTGGGCACGGTGAGGGCCACGTCGAAGGAGACGGCCGTCCGCTCACCGCGTGCGAGCGGCTTTGGCAAAGCGATGCGCAGCGCCGTGCACTTCACGCCGGGGCGGCCCGGAGTGCCGCCGCGCACGTGGGAGACGCGGACGGGGGACGGTCTTCCGGATGTCCCGCAGCCGTCCTCGCCATTGCCCCACAGGCGTAAGTACACCTCACGCAGGGGCCGGCTGGAGGCGTTGCGGAAGGACACCGTCTGCCGGCCCGCCCAGTGGGAGCCGTCGGCGTCGGCGCGCAGTTTCGCGTCGTAGCTGGGGCGGTCGGGCGTCGCGGGTTCGGCCGCGCTCACCGCGGCGCCGGGAGCCGGGCCGGACGGCGTGCCGGCCTCGGCCACGGTGGAGCCTGCTGTCGCGAGCAGCGCGAGCAGGGCGACGAGCAGACGGCGACCGGTTCTTGAGGGGCCCGTGGGCGACGAAGGCGATGAAGACAACGGAGGCGATGAAGACAACGAAGGCATGGCAGACGACATGACAGATGACATGCCAGCGGATCTTGTCACAGGGTTCCTTGCGGCCGACACAGGTCCGCGCGAAGAGGGGAGGTCGGCTCCGCTTGGGCGGCGGAAATGCCAGGGTGCGCAGGGGATGTGCGCTGCACGTTGGCGCACAGTGAATGGCTGTTGTCGTTCTGAACTTGAGGAGTGAGTTCACGTCGCCGAGGTGCCTGGCGATTCGGCGAGATCAGAGCGCCCACGGGCACGACGCCTGGTCCACTGCCACCACCGGCGTCCTCGCAGCAGCGCGCAGTTTGTCCCCCGAGCGGTAGGAGGCGAGGACGTCCGCACTGGCCGACCTGCGGAGACCGTGTAAATCGCTGTCCGGTCGCGGGAGCACGGTGATAGACATCCGGCGTGGAAAAGAATCTTGAGTTCACCGATCTGTTGCGACTGATCGATGAACGGTCAACCGCCTTCCGCGCCGTGGTCGCCGCCGCGCCCGATCTCGACGCACAGGTGCCGACCTGCCCTGGGTGGGCGCTGTTCGATCTGGTGACGCACCTGGGTGGGGGAGACCGTTTCTGGGCCGCCATCGTCGGTGCGGGGCCCGCCGACGCGCCCCCGTCAGAGGCCATCGCCGCGCGCGCCGCTCTGGACGTGCCGCAGGAGCGTGAGGCCCTGCTGGCCTGGCTGGACGCGTCGACGCAGCTTCTGCTGGGCGCGCTGCGCGCGGCGGGACCGAAGAGCGGGTGCTGGACGTGGTGGCCCGCGTCGCAGTCACCGCAGACCGCCGGCGGTATCGCCCGGCACCGGGTCCAGGAGACCGCGGTGCATACCTACGACGCCCAGCTCGCCGGGGGCGCCCCGCAGCCGCTGCCGGTCGAGGTGGCACTCGACGGTGTGGAGGAGTTCCTGTTCACCGTCTGTGCAACGCCGAGTGCCTGGCCGCACAAGCCCACGGCTTTCGACTTCCGCGCCGCCGAGGGCCGCTCCTGGCGCCTCACCGTCGACGGCGACGGCGCACGCACCACTCGCATCCCCACGCCCATCGCCATGACCGGCGAGGACTCGGACGCAGTCGGCGCCTCCGTCCGCGGCACGGCCAGTGAGCTGGTCCTCTACCTGTACGACCGGATTCAGGCCGACTCCTTGCATGTTTAGGGAGATGCAGCCCTCCGGACCTGCTCCGCGCCTGGGAGCCGGAGGAGAAGTAGGACGTAGCGGGGGTGGTTGTGCCGCTCCTCGAGCATCGCTGATCCCCTCTTTCCGCGTATGGACATGGAGGCGGACTGGACCGGCTGTTGCTCACGGATCTCGTGGTTCCTGTTACCGCACACGCCCGCGGACGTGAAGCAGCATGTCCGGGTGCGGGCAGAGAAGTGAACGGTACCGGCGTCACAGCGCTGGGCCGCGGCAGCGGATGTGGTCGATCGCAACGTATCGGACAAATCCGCTGTGCAGGCTGCCGGTACCGCCTGCGTGCACTTCGCCCAGGGACCTGCCTGTGACCAGCACTGCCGTATGGCGGCTATCGGCGATCCCACCCGCGGCCGTGGCCGCATCCCGCCGCACAAGACCTGCGGCCGGCCCCCGGGGCACGAACGGCGCCCCGGCTTCTGTGGACTCGCCCGGTCGCCGCCCCTAGGTTCCTCGGCGATGGGCGGCAGCGCGGTACGGCAACCGGGCTGTGCCGGACACTCCGCCCCGAGCGCCTCAGGAGGATCAATGACGATCCAGGCAGCGCTGAACCGCTCCCAGATCAGGTGGGACACCTACATGTTCCTGGGCAACCAGTACCTGTCCTACGGCCTCGCCTCCAACACGGTGTTCGTCGGCCCCCGCAGCATCGCCGCCGGCTGGCCGGGCCTGGCCGACACCCAGTTCGCCGAGGGGATCGACGCGATAGTCCCGTACTCCTACCCGCCGGTCATCTCGACAGTGCCGGTGATCCCGACCGAGAAGGACTACATCTACATCTTCCGTGGCGACCAGTACGTCCGGTACGACTTCGCCAACGAGAAGATCATCTACGGTCCGCTCAGCATCGCCGAGTGGTGGCCGGGCATGAAGGACGTCGGGTTCGACCGGGACATCGACGCCGCTTTTATGGACCACCGGGGCGACTTCGCGCAGGTCTTCGTGGACACCTACATCTTCTTCAAGGGCGACAAGTACATCACCTACGATCCCCGAGCGGACAAGGTGAGCGGCGGCCCCTACCCCATCGCCGACCGTTGGCCGGGGCTGAAGGAGGCCGGGTTCACCCGGGACATCGACGCGGTCGTCTTCAACGTCGTCGAACCCTCCGCCCTGGGCGGCAACAGCAAACGAGAGTGCTACTTCGTCAAGGCCGACAAGGTCCTGCACTTCGACATCGAGAACTGGAAGCCGCTGACCGGCGCCCGCAACATCGCCGACTTCTGGCCCGGTCTCAAAGGCACCGAGTACGCCGCCGCCACCGCCCCGCCACCCTACCCACAGGTCAAGGCGCGCGCCGACTTCAGGATCGCCTTCAACAATCCCGGCGAGAACAACCCCAACCCCTATGGCTGGATCGAACTGAGGACCAAGAGCGGGCAGCCCTTCCGGATCTGGACCCAGATGAACCAGGGCAACGCCACGCCGGCCCGCGCGAGCGCCGCGCCGTCCATGAACCTGCCGTTCACCTCGTCCGAGATCGCGAGCCTGGGCGCCTACGTCGACGAGTACGACCTGCTCAGCGGCGACGACTACCTCGCCCGCGGCAGCAAGAACTACAACGGCAACGGCAGGTACACCCTGTCCTCCGACGACGGAAGCGTGGACATCGACATCACCGTCACCGACCTCTGACCCCGCCCGGCACTCACGCGTCCCGCTCGCTGCTCGCCCTGCCGATCCCTTACGGAAGATCGTTGTTGTGGGCATGGACAGGGTCGTCGAGGGCGTGGATGAGGCTGTCGCGGCTGCGGTCGGGTCGGGGGAGATCGGCTCCTCTGCAGTGGTTGAGGGGGCCGCTGATCCGGAGTTGGCCGAGCAGGCCGCCGAAGTCGCGCAGCCACGTCACTGATCCCGGATGCCGTGGCTTCGGACCTGTCTGTCGCAGTCGCTGCGCACCCGCCTGCGCGACGAGCCGCCTACGCCACATGAGCCTGCGCCAAGCGGTGCTCCTGCCGTCACGCCGGACGTGACGGTCCGCGTGCGAACGACGCCCGCCCCGGGCTGGACATTCCGCCAGGAGTCAACTCCCCCTCCAGTCACCAGGGCGAGGCTCTCGCCGCCACCACCTCAAAGGTGACCCATCAGGACGGCGACGGCGACCAGGGGGATGCCCATGCCCATGACCATGCCCACCAAGAACCGGACCGGCCGAGCCGAGCGCTCCAAGCGCTGGCGTCGAGCGCTGGCGGCGGCCGCGGTGCTGACCGCCGCGGGCACCACACTGACCGCCGTGCCACAGCCAGCCCACGCGGCGCTGCCGCCCCAGACCATCGCGGATCCGGTGCACTACTGGAACGACGTGTTCATGAACGTCATCCGAAGAGAGGGCGGCGGCCCGGGCCCCATGGCCAGGTCCGCCGCGATGCTGAACGCTGCCATCTACGACGCGGAATCGTCCTACCAGCTCAAATGGAAGGGCAAGATCACTTCCGAGCCCTACATCCACGCCGAGAAGTACGCGGGCTGGGTCGAGGGCCCGGACGAGGAGGAGCGCGTCGTCGGCCGCACCGCGTACAACGTCCTGCTCGGGCTCTACCCGGGGCAGACCTCCTACCTGGACGCCCGCTTCCGCGAGCGCTTCGGCACCGAACCGACCGGGTTCGACCTCCTCGACACCACGGTCGTCGGGACGATGGTCAACCAGATGCGGAACGCCCGCAACGGAGACGGGTCCGACAACGACCAGGTGTACGTGGCCGACAACAAGCCCGGCGCCTGGCGGCCCACCAGCTACCCCGACATGGTCGATCCCGGCTGCACCCAGGACAGCCAGGCGGTGACCCCGTTCTGGGGCAAGGTGAAGCCGTTCGCCCTGACGTCGGGCGCACAGTTCCGGCCGCCCACCCCCGGGATGTACGGAACGTACGAGAACCTGCTGGCCAGCGACGCCTACAAGCAGCAGGTTGAGGTGGCCCGCACGGCCGGCGCCGACAGGCCGACCGCCGACACCCCCGTCATCAACCGCACCGCCGACCAGGAGGCGGCAGCCTGGTTCTGGGCCAACGATCTGGACGGCACGTACAAACCGCCGGGCCAACTGCTGCAGGCCACCCGGGACGTCGCGACCCAGCGCAAGCTCACCACGTACGAGAACGCCCGCCTGTTCGCCCTCGTCTCGATCGCTCTCGCGGACGCCGGGATCGCCGTGCGGGACGTCAAGTTTCTGACGCCGATCGATCTGTGGCGGCCGGTCTCCGCCATCCGTGAGAGCGGCCTCGACCCGAAGTGGAAGCCGCTGCTCAAGACGGCGTCCGGGGTCAATGTCACCCCGTGCTTCCCGGCCTGGGCATCGGGGCACGCGACCTTCGGCGCCGCCTGGGCCGGGGTGATGAAGCGCTACTTCGGCAACGACAACGTCGCCTTCACCATGTCCACCGACGAACCGCAGTCCCCGGTCAAGTACCGCTCGTTCACCAGCTTCAGCCAGGCTGCCCGCGAGGACGCGCAGAGCCGGATCTGGCTCGGCGTGCACTTCCCGTGGGACGCCGAGGACGGACTCGTCCTCGGCGACAAGATCGCCAACTACGTCTGGACGACCAGGCTCCGGAGTCTGTGACGAGCGCGAGGGCACCACGGCCGTGAAGGCGGCCGGGTCCACCCACGTATCGTCTTCCGGTGTCGGAGCAGGCGATGTACGCGGCTGTGCCGCCGGGGGAGTGGGCCATGAGCACGCCATCGACCATCGTCGGGGCGAAGGATGAACTCCGGCGGCCGCTCGCGGTCTTCGACGCCGTGGTGATCGGCCTCGGGTCGATGAGTCGATGATCGGCGCGGGGATCTTCGCAGCTCCGGCGTCGGCCGCGCGCGCCGCCGGGTCGGGGCTGCTCAACGGTCTGGCGGTCGCCGCCGTGGTCGCCTTCTGCGATGCCACGTCCTCGACTCGGCTCGCGGCCCGCTACCCGGCCCTCGGCGGCACGTACGTCTACGGCGGCCCGTGAACGTCTCGGAGGCTTCTGGGGCGATCTGGCCGGGTGGTGTGTCCTTCCTGGTCGGCAAGACCGCCTCCTGCGCGGTGAGGGCGCTCACGGTCGACTCGTACATCTGGCCGGGCCAGGCTCAGCCCCAGGTCCGCAAACGCGCCCGCAGGACCGGCTCCGCGTGCCCGGCCACCCGCAAGATGGCTTCGGCCAGTTCGACGCCGTCACGCTCGCGCCCGCTGTTGGACCACTGGTAGGCCAGCGACTCCGCCAGGCTCCCCGCCGGGCGGCGTTCAGTCCGATGCGGTAGGTGCGCCGGAGCCGCACGACCGTCAGAGCGTCTGGGTGAGGTGGACGCCGTCGATCACCCAGTACCAGTTGTTGCCGCCGGTGTAGCGGAAGCGGACGCGGGCGGTTCGTGCCCCAGGCGGTGTCTGGAGGGTGATGGTTTCGGTGCGGGAGGCGACGTCTGCGGTGTATGTGCGTACGGGGACGGGGGCGCCGTCGTCGTAGGAGATGAGGACCTCGCCCTTCTGCGGGGACTCGTGCCGGTAGTAGGTGGTGTAGGTGAGGGTGGCGGGGTGGCCGCCGGTGATCGCGTACGCCGGGCTGATCAGTGTCGAGTCGAACGTGCCGGTGAAGGTCTTGTCCTGCCATTCGTCGCTGTCGGCGACCGCGAAGACGTTGCGGGCGCGGATATTGGACTCGCGTGACTGGTCGCGCTGGGCCTGGGTCCAGAACTCGTCGGTGGTGAAGGTCCAGCCGCGCCATTCGGTGACGCCCCCGGTGCCCATCGCGGAGTTGTCGACGGACCAGCCGGCGGGCGGGGTGTGGGTGTAGCCGAGGACGGCTGCCGGGATGCCGGTCTCGTCGGCACGGGCGGTGAGGCGGGTGCGCAGCGTGTCGAAGTCGTCGGGCCGCGGCTGCTGGAGGGGGCGGCCGTCCAGGTCCCAGGCCGGGTCGAGGGCGATGCCGAGATGGGCCAGGGCAGAGGCGGCGACATCGGGCATCTTCACGTCGTGGCGGACGGAACCGGCGCTCAGGGTGGGGCCGGTGGCGATCATGAAGTTGGAGCGCTCGGCCAGGGTTGAGCCGCCGTGGCCGCCGGCGTCGGTGTGGCCGTGATCGGCGGTGATCATGATGAGCCAGTCCTCGGAGCCGTACGTGGAACGGGACTTGACGGCGGCGACCATCTGGCCGACCTGTCCGTCGGCGGTGCGGATGGCGTCCGCGTACTGAGGGCTTGCGGCGCCGTGGCTGTGGCCGGCGTGGTCGACGTTGTCGAGCTGCACGAAGACCGCGTCCGGATTGCCGTTCCGCAGCTGGGCCACTGCGCGGGAAGTGGTGCCGGTGTCGTATTCGGCGCTCGGGGTGGAGACGCGGGTGTCGACCCTGGAGGAGAGGACGGTATCGGTGATCGGGGCCCAGGAGGAGACGGCGTACGTGGTCAGGGCGGGCCTCGCGGTCTCGATCCGGGTGAGGAAGTCGGGGTACTGATCGAATCTGTGCCCGGTGAAGTTGTTGTCCTTCACGTTGTGCTTGTCGGGCCAGACGCCGGTGAGGAGGGTGGACCAGCCGGGGCCGGACATGGTCGGCGCGAGCGGGTTGGCGTAGATGGTGCTGGGGGCGGTGAGGCCGACTGCCATCAGGGCGTCCAGGTTCGGGGCGTCGGCGGTCTGAATGCGGGTGAGCAGGGCGCCGTCAAGACCGATGACCAGGACCTTCGGCGTCCTGACGGCGCCGCGGGCGGTGACGGCCAGGGGCCCGGTGGTGGCCGCGAGGGCGGCGGCGGACAGGAGCAGCGAACGACGGGACATGCGGTACGGCACGTTTCCTCCACGGAGGCGGGGGCGGGTGGGTGGATGTGCGGCATGGCAGCGCTATGGGGGGCCAGGGGGTGGCGGTGCGGTTCAGGGTGCTTCTGGTTGCCAGGTCTCTGAGCGGTCGGCCAGGGGACTGACTGTCGATCAGCCCGGTCTGTGGGCGGCAAAGTCGGGGCCAGTTGCCGGTCGGCCCGGTCCCTGGGCGGGTGGCCAGAGGTTTAGCTACCCGTCGCGGACTTCCACGCATCGACGTACGACGTGATGTTCTTCTCGATGTCGGCCCAGTCGGGCTCGAAGACCTCCACGCCGTCCGTGAGTTCGGCGAGTTCGACGGCGTTGTCGTCGGTGGCCTTGATGTCCTGGCGGGCTGCGAAGCCGCCGCCGACCTTGCTCACCTGCGTCTGGGCCTTCCGGCTCAGCATGTAGTCCAGGAGCTTCTGGCCGTTGGCGGTGTGCGGGGCCTTGGTGACCAGGCCGGCCGCGTACGGCAGCGCGAATGTGGTGGGCTTGCCGCCCTTGGGGGCCGGGAACCAGATGCCGAGGTTGGGCATGGATCTCGACTGGGCGTGGTTCATCTGCACGTCGCCGTTGGCGACGAGCAGTTCGCCCTTGTCGACCTTGGGCGCGAGCTTGCCGGTGGAGGCGGACGGACCGACGTTGTTGGCCTGTAGTTTCTTCAGGTAGTCCATGGCCTGCCGCTCGCCGCCGAAGTCGTGCATGGCTTTGATGAGGACGGCGGTGCCGTCGCCCGCGACGCCGGGAGTGGAGTACTGCAGCTTGTTCTTGTACGTGCCGTCGAGCAAGTCCTCCCAGGTGGTGGGCGCCTGCTTCAGCTCCTTGGTGTTGCGGATGAAGCCGAAGTAGTTGTTGACGACGCAGGTCCAGGTGCCGTTCTCCGCCTTGTTGGCGGCGCTCACCTGCTCGGCGCCCTCCGGAACGTACTTCCGCAGCAGTCCCTTGCTGTCGGCCTGCTGGATGAACGGCGGGAGGGTGACGAGGACATCGGCCTGCGGGTTGCGCTTCTCACGGACAGCGCGCTGCACCATCTCGCCGGAGCCGCCCTCGACGTACTCGACCTTGATGCCGGTGTCGCGCTCGAAGTCCTTGAAGACCTGGTCGTACCAGCCGTCGCCGTTCTCCCCCTTGAGCCCGTCGGCGCTGTAGACGGTGACGACCTTCTCATCGGAGGCAGCGGAGTTTCCGCCGCAGGCGGTGAGCGGGAGCGCGAGCAGGCACAGGGCAGTGACCGGCAGGAGGGACTTTCTGGGCATGGCGAGGTGAACTCCTTGCACACATACGTGGGGACGTGGATACGTGGGTACTGAAGGGTCAGCCGTACGACTAGCGGTACGACGCTCTCGTGCGGATCCTGGCGACCGCCGACAGCATCAGCAGCGTGGCCGCCATCAGGACCACGGCGATCGCGGAGCCGGTGAACAGGGCACCGCGGTCCGTGGAGGCGTAGATGAGGACCGGCAACGGGGTCCAGTCGGGCGGGTAGAGCATCATCGTGGCGCTCAACTCACCCATGGACAGCGCGAAGCAGAGGCCCGCGGCGGCCGTCAGGGACGGCAGCAGCAGAGGGAGCCGCACCCGCCACAGGACGTACGCGGGGCTCGCTCCGAGAGAGACCGCGGCCTGTTCGTACGCCGGATCGAGACGGGTGATCGCGGCGGAGACGGACTGGTAGGCGAAGGCGGTGACCAGGACCGTGTGCGCGATGATCACGATCCAGCGGGTGCCGTTGAGGAGGAGTGGTGGCTGGGAGTAGGCGACCAGGATCGCGAGGCCGACCACCACCGAGGGCACGGCGACCGGCAGTACGAAGAGGGCGTCCATCGCCTTGCGGTGCCGCTGTTTCAGCGCGGTGGCGGCGAGCGCGGCCCAGGTGCCGACGACGAGCGCCAGGAGGCTCGCGGTGAGGGCGGTGACCAGGCTGGTGGTGAGGGCCTGGAGGGCTTCGCCGCGGGTGGCGGCCTGGTAGTTGGCGGTGGTGAATCCGGAGGGCAGGGCGCTGGACCAGTGCGTCGCGAAGGAGGCGCCGAGGACGACGAGCAGGGGCAGGGCGAACAGGGGAAGGAAGAGGACGAGGAAGACGGCCCACAGGGCCCACCTCGCCTTGCGGCTATGCACCAGCACGGCGGCTCACCACCCGGTACAGGCCGTACAGGCCCGTGGAGATCAGGATGTTGACGACGGCGACCGCGCAGGCGCCCGGGTAGTCGGACTCCAGGATGGCTTTGCCGTAGACGAGCATCGGCAGGGTTGTCACGCCTTTGGCGCCGGTGAACAGGACGATCCCGAACTCGTTCAGGCAGAGCACGAGGACCAGGCTGCCGCCGGCCGCGAGGGCGGGCAGTGCCTCGGGGAGGATGATCCGCCGCACGATACGGGGGGCCCGGGCGCCCAGTGAGCTGGCCGCCTCGATCTGCGCGGTGTCGGTCTGAGAGAACGCGGCGAGCAGTGGGCGCATCACGAACGGCGTGAAGTACGTGATCTCCGCGAGCAGCACCCCCCACGGCGTGGTGAGGAACTGGAAGGGTCCGTCGGCGGCGCCGGTGATGTCCGTCCACAGTCCGTTGGCCATGCCGACCGTGCCGTAGAGGAACAGCAGGGCGAGCGTGATCAGGAAGGACGGGAAGGAGAGGAAGACGTCGATGAACCGGGAGACCGCCCGGGCGCCGGGGAACGGCACGAAGGCGATGACCAGGGCCAGGACGAAGCCGAGGATCAAACAGCCGGCGGTCGAGGCGAGCGCCAGCCAGACGGTCGTCCACAGTGCCTGGCGGAACGCCTCGGAGGCGAAGAGGTCGGCGTACGGCTCGATCGACGTGCCGCCGGTGTCGGGCTGGAGGGACTGCCGGACGACGAGGGCGAGGGGGTAGAGGAAGACGAGGGCGAGGAGGGCGACGGGCGGCAGGGCCCACACCCAGGACGGGGTGCCGGAGCGCCGGAGCCGGGTCTTCTTCGCCGGGGTGGCAACGGCCGCGCTAGCCATCTTCGCCCACCCCCGCGGGCAGCAGCACCGCGTCGTCGGGTGCGAAGTGCAGCGTCACCGTGGCGCCAAGGACCGGCGGGTCGCGCAGTTCACGCAGGTCGGCCATGATGCGGTGGCCGTCCACGTCGACGTGGAGGCGGTGGGTGGCGCCGCGCCACTGGATCTCGGCGAGCGTTCCCGTCAACCGGTTGGGTCCCTCGCCGATGCCGACCAGGTGCGGCCGGACGCAGAGGGTGGCCCGCGCGCCGGTCACGGCTCCTGCCGTGTCGACGTCGACCTGCGCCCCCGCGAAGTCGGCGCCCTTGGGGCCCACGGTCACCGGCAGCAGGTTCGCGCCGCCCACGAACGAGGCGGTGAACTCGTTGGCCGGCGCCCGATACAGCTCCCTGGGCGTGCCGCACGCCTGGAGACGGGCCTTGTCCATCACCGCGATGCGGTCGGCGAGGGTCAGCGCCTCGACCTGATCGTGGGTCACGTACAGGATCGACACGTCGGGGAGTTCGCGGTGCAGTCGGCCGAGTTCGGCGAGCATGTCGGAGCGGAGCTGCGCGTCGAGCGCGGAGAGCGGCTCGTCGAGGAGGAGGACGTCCGGGCGGATGGCGAGGGCGCGGGCGATGGCGACGCGCTGCTGCTGGCCGCCGGAGAGTTCGCGCGGGTGGCGGCGGGCGTAAGCGGCCATCCCGGTCATCTCCAGCGCCTCACCCACCCGACCTCTGATCTCCGCCTTGGGGACCTTGCGGGCCTTGAGGCCGAAGGCGACGTTGTCCTCGACACGCATGTGCGGGAAGAGGGCGTAGCTCTGGACGACCATGCCGAGGCCGCGCCGGTGCGGCGGCAGGTCGGTGACGTCCCGGTCGCCGAGGAAGACCCGCCCGGAAGCCGGCCGTACGAACCCGGCGACCGCCCGCAGCGCGGTGGTCTTGCCGGATCCGGACGGCCCGAGCAGCGCCATGACCTCGCCCGGTTCGACGGTGAGGTCGAGGGCGTCAAGGACGACGTTGCCGTCGTAGGCGACGGTGACCGAGTCGAAGCGGATACCGCTGCTCGTGGTGGTCATCAGCTGGCCGCTCCGCGCAGAAGTGCGGGCAGGTCGGTGACGGAGTCGAGCAGGTGGGTGGCGCCCGCTTCGCGGAAGGCGTCGTCGCCGTGCGCGCCCGTGCGCACCCCGGCCACTAGGCCGGCCCCGGCCCGTACGCCGCTGAGCACGTCGTACGAGGTGTCGCCGACGACGGCGACCTGGGCGAGGGAGTCCGCGGCCTTGGTCCGCAGGAACGCCTCCAGGACCATGTCCGGGTACGGCCGTCCGCGCCCGCCCGCGTCGGCGGGGCACAAGGTGAGCGGCACCAGACCGTCCCAGCCGAGGGCTACGAGGATGGCGTCCTGGGTGACCCGGGCGAACCCGGTGGTCAGGACGACGGTGCGGCCGTCGGCGGCGAGCTCTTCGATGGCCTCGCGGGCCCCGGGGACCGGCGCGATCAAGCCTTTGTCGACGAGTTCGCCGTACGCCTTCTCGAAAGCGGCGTTGGCGCGCCGGGCGTGCTCCTCGTCGCCGAAGAGGTGCCGGAAGACAGAGATCTTGGACTCGCCCATGGTGGCGCGGACGTAGTCGAGCTTCCGGGCGTGGTCGGGGCTGCCGGGTTCGACGCCGAGCTCGCGGGCGGCGGTGTCGAAGGCCCGCTCGACCAGTCCGCCGTCGGCGACGGTGGTACCGGCCATGTCGAGGGCGACGAGGCGGAAGTCGGGTGCGGGTGCGGGTGCGGGTGCGGGTGCGGTGCCAGGGGTGTGGGTGGTCACGGAGGTCCTAGTGGTCATGGGCGTCTTCGTCGTCCTGGGCGTCTCAGCAGTCCCGGGCGTGTCAGTAGTCCCGGTCATCGCAGTGGTCCGGTCATCTCAGTGGTCATACGGGTGTTCACCAGCCCAGTTCGTTCGCGGTGGTCTCGGCTATGGCGGGTGAGCAGGTCATGCCACGTCCGCCGGGGCCGGTGACGAGCCAGATCCCTTCGCTTACCTGTTGGCGGTGCACGACGCGGGTGCTGTCGACGCATTGCGCGTACACGCCCGCCCAGCGGCGGCGGATCCTCGGCAGGGGACGGCCCAGGAGGGACTCGACGACGCCGGCGAGGTGTTCGTAGGGCTCCTCGACGGTGTCGAAGGCGAAGGGGTGCTCGTACTCGTGGGTGTCGCCGATGGTCAGGCCGCCGTCGGCGCGCTGGACCATCAGCAACTGCATCTTGTGCTCGGCGGCGGTGGCCGCCTGCGCCTGCCGGGCGTTGAGTTCGTCCAGGGCGGGCGAGGCGTACGCCGGGTAGTAGCGGAAGCTGTCGGCGTCGGCGACCGAGGTGGTCAGGGTCTCGCCGAGGGGGTCGGTCTGCATCATCTGCAGCCGGACCCGGCGTACCGGCAGGTCGGGGCCGGCCAGCTCGCGCACCAGCCCGCCGAGCCAGGCGCCGGTCGCCAGGATGACGGTGTCGGCGGTGTGGATGTCGCCGTGGTCGTCGCGGACGGTCCCCGGTCCGGTCACCTCACGGACCTCGCGGCCCGACAGGAAGGTGTAGTTCGGCGACTTCGACAGCTCGGCGCGGAGGGCGAGTTGGGCGGTGCGGGGCTCGACGGCCGCGTCCCGTTCGCAGTAGAGGGCGGCGTCGAACTCGCCGCGCAGGGCGGGGTTGACCGCGCGGGCCTCGGCGGGGGTCAGCAGCTTGTAGCCACGCGCGGCGGCGTCCGGGCGGGATACGGCGGCCTCGGCGACGGCGAGTTCCAGCTCACCGCGGACCGGGGTCAGGGAGCCGTTGGGGCGAAAGCCCAGCGCCGGGATCCGGGCGCCGATCTCCTGCCACAGCTCCCGCGCCCGCAGCGCGGTGTCCAGTTCCTCGCCGCCGGCGCGGCCGCTCACCCAGATCTGGCCGAAGTTGCGCAACGAGGCACCGCGAGCCTCCCGTTCGCGCTCGATCTGTACGACCTCGTGGCCGCGTTCCACCGCTTGCCAGGCGTGCATGGTGCCCACCACACCGGCTCCTACGACTGTCACTCTCACGTGCTTCACGCTCCTTGTCCTCGGCGAACCGGAGGGATCCGGTTGTCAACGAAAGCGTGAACCGGGCATCACATTTGGGCTAGACCCGTTATCTTTTCGTGATGGGGAAGTCAGTGGTTACCCGGAAATATGGGGCGTCGCTGACGCCGGTGTCGGTGGCGTCAGCCCCGCAGTCGAGCCGAGAAGGAGAACCGGTCGCCCCGGTACAGCGTGCGCACGCGCTCCAGTGGCAGGCCGTCGGTGTCCCGGGAAACGCGGTGGATGAGGAGCATGGGCAGGGCAGGCGGCGTACCGATGAGCAGGGCCTCACGTGGGGTCGCGAGCACTGTCTCGATCCGTTCGTCGGCCTCGCCGAAGCGGATGCCCCGGGCGGCGAGATGGGCATAGAAGGAGGAGTCCGGCTCGAAGGCGGTGTCCAGATCCGGCAGCCGCTCCACGGCCACGTACGTGCTCTCCAGGCCGACCCGCTCATCATCGGCGAGCAGTACGCGTTCCAGGTGCCAGACGGGTTCGCCGCGCGTGAGACCGGTCTCGGCGGCGAGCGCCTCCGGGCAGGGGAATCGGTCCAGGGTGACGAGAACGCGGCCCGGCTCACGGCCTTGGCGCCGCACGCCCTCGGTGTAGCTGGCCAGGGACAGCGGCTGCTCCAGCTTGGGACCGGCGACGACGGTGCCTCGGCCCTGCCTGCGCAGCTTGCCCTCCAGCACCAGTTCGCGCAGCGCCTGCCGGACGGTCTCGCGGGCAACCTCGTAGCGCTCGGAGAGATCGCGTTCGGTCGGGATCGTGGCGCCCTCTCCCAGCTCCGCCACGAGACGGTCGATCCGCGCCTTGACCGCGTAGTACTTCGGTACGCGGCCGTGCTCGGGGATACCGGAGCGGACGGGAGCGCCCGGGGCCTGATCGTTCGGATAGTCCACGCGCAAATGTTCGCAGACCGCGTGGCCGCCCCTTGCCTCGGACCAGCGGCGCCTACGTACTGCGACGAGGCACATTCACGGACTGCGTATGACGCCAGTCCCCGTTCTTGCCCGAACGAAAGCCCTTACCGGGAGCAGCCAACCCCTGCGCACGGTGCTGCACGTTCCGCTCCGTCTCATGGCTTCTGCCCGACCGGGCATACTGTAGGGAAATTTTCGGAAACAACAGACCTCGTCGGTGTAGCGGATGCCGCGAAGCATCCGGGGTAGCTGGGTGGGGCACTGCTCGGCGCTTCGGAAGTGAGGCGGGTCCATGGATGCTGCTGCCCAGAACGAGGGCCGGGAGCCGCTCGCCGACGGTCCGATAGCGGTTTCCGCAGCGTTCGAGGGCAGCGCGGAGATCGCCGGGGCGCGTGCCCTGGCCCGCGAGTTTCTTGCCTCTGTGCAGGCTGAGCACGGGGTGCCGGTGTCGGCGCGGGCGATGGGCATGGTGCAGCTGGTGGTGAGCGAGCTGGTCACCAATGCCCGCAAATACGCGCCAGGACCGTGCCTGCTGGATCTGGAGATCAGCGGGGGAGTCGTCCAGATCAGCGTGTGGGACAGCGGCACCACACTGCCGTCGGTGCAGGCGACGAACCCCGACCGGGTCGGCCAGCACGGCTTGGAGATCGTCATGGCGGTGTCCCAGACGTTCTGCATCCAGCGGGAGCCGGTGGGCAAGCGGATCACCGCGTCCGTCGTACTCGCCGACGACCCCGGCGGAGACGCCGCAGACCGTCAGGCCGTGTGAGGTCAGGCCGCACGGTCCAGGGCAGGGGTGCTCCTGGCCGGGGCAGGGCAGGCGGCGCCCGGCCGTCTCCGGAGAATTCTGCGATGCGTGACTTCTTCGTCGACGACCGCCTGATGATCACCCCTGCTAGCACCTGTGCGTGACGACCGGCCCCGAACCACGCCCGACCTCACGGCTGGCAGAACACGGCTGGAACCGACTCGACGCACTGCGCCTGCGGTGCGGACAGCAGTGTGTGGTCCAGCCGAGGGTGCCCCCCCTGATGATCCTCGTGGAGTCGTTCCGTTTAGGCTTTCCGCTGACCCCGCTCCACGCCAGGTGGCTGCGGGAGGTTCTGGAGGTGGAAGGCCGATGCCCGAGCAGGCTTCGGCGTCCCACGCCGTTCCCGTCAGTCGTCTGCACTTGGTGCCCGACGAGGAGGCCGAGGCCGACCGGATGGGGGCGGTGCGCCGCTACGACATCCTCGACACCCCGCCCGACGGCGCGTTCGACCGGGTGGCCGCGCTGGCGGCCCGCCTGTTCGACGTTCCCGTGGCGACGGTGACGATCGTGGACGAGGATCGGATCTGGTTCAAAGCCACACACGGCCTGGACGGAGTCAGCGAGATCGGCCGCGACCCGGGCCTGTGCGGCTCGGCCATCCTGCGCGACGACGCACTCGTCATCCCCGACACCCTCCTCGACGACCTGGCCTGCGGCAACCCGCTGGTCACCGGGCCGCTCGGCGTGCGGTTCTACGCCGCCGCGCCGATCACCACCGTGGACGGGCACAAGCTGGGCACCGTCAACGTCCTGGACACCAGGCCCCGCTCCATCACCTCGGAGCAGACCGCCACCCTGACCGACCTGGCGGCGATCGTGATGGACGAGCTGGAGCTGCGCCTGTCCGCGCTGGGTACGGTGCGCCAGGAACAGCGGATCGCGGAGGCGGAGCGGGCAGCCCGGGAGCAGGCGGAGAGGGACAAGGCGGCGATCGCCGCCTTCGCCTCCACCCTGCAGCGCACTTTGCTGCCGCCGGCGCTGCCGACGGTGCCCGGCCTGGAACTGGCCTGCCACTACCACGCCGCCTCGGTGCACGACGTAGGCGGAGACTTCTACGACGTCTTCCCCCTGGCCGACGACAAGTGGGCCTTCTTCCTCGGTGACGTGTGCGGCAAGGGCGCCGAAGCCGCCACCATCACCTCCCTGGCCCGCTACACCCTGCGGGCCGCCGCCCAGCACACCGCCGACCCCGTCGCGGTGCTGGAGGCACTGAACAGCGCCCTGCTGGCCGATGTGTGGGCGGGCAGCCGGTTCTGCACGGCCGTCTTCGCCACCCTCAGCCCGTCCCCGGCCGGGGACTTCACGGTGGAGCTGGCCACCGGTGGGCACCCCCCGGCCTACCACCTGAGCCCCGCACCGCCACCAGCCGGGCCCACCGCGCCCACGCGGGTGGAAGCGGTCCACCCCGCGGGCGGCATGCTCATCGGAGCCTTCCCCGGCGCCCGCTTCGCCTCCACCACCCTGCACCTCGGTGCCGGACAGGCCCTGCTCCTCTACACCGACGGCCTGACCGAGGCACACACCAGCGCCGCTTCCCGCCTCGGCGAGGACGGGCTGGCGGCCTTCCTCACCGCTCGCCCCGCCTCGTGCGGAGCGACACAGTTGATCAAGGACACCGTCGGCCTGCTCGACGCGCTGCCCCAGGGCGCCCGCGACGACGTCGCCCTGCTGGCCCTGTCCGTCCCCACCCCCGACCAGGATCCCGCACTCACGGGGGCCGGATCCAGCGCCCACACCACCGCAGCGCCCGCCGACGAGGAGCGCTGACCGCCGTGAGCGACGACATCGAGCTGGTGCTGACCGCGGCCCCCGGTCCCGCAGCCATCGCCACCGTCACCGGGGAGATCGACCTGCACACCGCACCCGGGTTGCGCACCCGTGCGCTGGAGCTGATCGACCAGGGCCACCACCATCTGATTCTGGACCTGTCCGGGGTGGGCTTTTGTGACTCCGCCGGCCTCAGCGCGCTGATCGGCATCTGGCACGGCACCCAGGGCGCCGGCGGCTGTCTGGCCCTGGCCGCGGTCCCCGACAGGCTGATGCGCATGCTCACCCTCACCGGCGTGGACAGCGTCCTGCCCCACTACCCGACCACCGCCGAGGCGCTCGTCGCCCACCAAGGCGCCCCCGACGTGGCCTGAACCGTCCCCGCCCCACCGCCAATGGCCCCCTTGACACCGTGACCCGTACCGAGCCCGACCGCAGTTTCGTTGATTGCCTAGACGGGCGCCGGCCGGGACCGGTCGCCCGTGGGGTCCAGGCGGACGACGATGCCCTTCGACGTGGGCTGGTTGCTCATGTCGGCGACGCTGTCGAGCGGCACCAGGACGTTCGTCTCCGGGTAGTAGGCGGCGGCCGAGCCCTTGGCCGTCGGGTAGGACACGACCTCGAAGTCCTCCGCCCGGCGCTCGGTGCCGTCCTCCCAGACGCTCACCAGGTCCACCCGGTCACCCTGGGCGAGGCCGAGTTCGGACAGGTCGGCCGGGTTGACCAGGACGACGTGGCGGCTGCCGTGGATGCCCCGGTAGCGATCGTTGTTGGTGTACGGGACGGTGTTCCACTGGTCGTGCGAGCGCAGGGTCTGCAACAGCAGGTGCCCCTGGGGGGCCTGGGGGACCACCCGCTCATTGCAGGTGAACCGGGCCTTGCCGGTCTCGGTCCTGAACACGCCCTCGTTGACCGGATTGGGCAGCTGGAAGCCTCCCGGACGGGCCACGCGGGCGTTGAAGTCGTGGAAGCCCGGCACGATCCGGGAGATGCTGTCGCGGATGGTGTTGTAGTCGCCTTCGAAGTTGGCCCAGGGGATGTCGCCCACGCCGTCGACGGTCAGCCGGGCGAGCCGGCAAAGGATGGCGACCTCGCTCAGCAGCGTGCGCGAGGCCGGTTCGAGCCGCCCCCGGGTGGTGTGCACCTCGCTCATGGAGTTCTCGACGGTGAGGAACTGCTCGCCATCGGCCTGGACGTCACGCTCGGTGCGCCCGAGTGTCGGCAGGATCAGGGCGGTGTCGCCGCAGACGGTGTGCGAGCGGTTGAGTTTGGTGGAGATGTGGGCGGTCAGCCGGCATGACCGCATCGCCTTCTCGGTGACCTCGCTGTCGGGCGCCGCGCGCACGAAGTTCCCGGCCAGGGCGAGAAAGACCTTGATGCGGCCCTCCAGCATCGCCTTGATCGAGTTCACCGAGTCCAGGCCGTGCGGGCGCGGGGGGTCGAAGCCGAACTCCTTCTGCAGGGCGTCCAGGAAACTGTCCGGCATCTGCTCCCAGATGCCCATGGAGCGGTCGCCCTGGACGTTGCTGTGGCCGCGCACCGGGCAGGCGCCCGTGCCCGCGCGTCCCAGGTTGCCGCGCAGCATCAGGAAGTTGACGATCTCCCGGATGGTGGGCACGCCGTGCTTGTGCTGGGTGATGCCCATCGCCCAGCACACGATGACGCGTTCGCTGCCCAGGACCTCGTCGCGGACCTTCTCGATCTCCTGACGGGTCAGTCCCGTCGCCGCGCGCACGTCGTCCCAGTCGACGGTGCGGGCGTGCCGGGCGAAGTCCTCGAAACCGGAGGTGTGGTCGTCGATGAAGCCATGGTCCAGGACGGTGCCGGGAGACGCGTCCTCCGCCTCAAGGAGCAGCCGGTTCAGTGCCTGGAACAGGGCGAGGTCCCCGCCCGGCTTGATGTGCAGGAAGCGGTCGGCGATCTGGGTGCCCCGCCCCATGACGCCGCGCGGCTTCTGCGGATTCTTGAAGCGCCGCAACCCTGCCTCCGGCAGCGGGTTGACCGCCACGATGCGGCCGCCGTTGCGCTTGGCCTCCTCCAGGGCCGAGAGCTGCCGGGGGTGGTTGCTGCCCGGGTTCTGCCCCACCAGGAAGATCAGGTCCGCGTGGTGGAGGTCGTCGAGACTGACGGTGCCCTTGCCGACGCCGAGCGTCTCATTCAGGGCGAAGCCGCTGGACTCGTGGCACATGTTGCTGCAGTCCGGCAGGTTGTTGGTGCCCAGGGCCCGGGCGAAGAGCTGGAAGACGAAAGCGGCTTCGTTGCTGGCCCGGCCGGAGGTGTAGAAGACCGCCTCGTCGGGCGTGTCCAGTCCCTTGAGTTCCTGCGCGAGTACGCCCAGGGCGTCGTTCCAGCCGATGGGCTCGTAGTGGTCCGATCCGGGTCGTTTGATCATCGGCTCGGTGAGTCGGCCCTGCTGGTTGAGCCACATGTCGGAACGGGCGGCCAGATCGGACACGCTGTGCTCACGGAAGAAGTCGGCGGTGATCCGGCGCGTCGTGGCCTCGTCGTTGATGTGTTTGGCGCCGTTCTCGCAGTACTCGTTGCGATGGCGCCGGCCCGGGGCGGGGTCGGCCCACGCGCAGCCGGGACAGTCGATCCCGCCCACCTGGTTCATGGTGAGCAGGTCGACCCCGGTTTTGCGCGGGGAGGTCTGCTCCAGGGAGTACTCCAGCGCGTGCACGACGGCGGGGACGCCGGCCGCCCACTTCTTCGGCGGTGTCACGGAGAGGGAGGTCTCCGGCTCCCGACCGGGTGGGTTCTGCATCGTTTGGCCTCTCTCTTGCCGTGTGCGGAGTCTCTTGCCATGTGCGGAGGGACGGGTCAGCCGACGGGCCACTGGGCGACACGGCTCCTGGGCGGTTCCGGCGTGTCGTGCTGGACGCGGCCGTTGCGGATGGTGCCGCGCCAGGCGCCGCCCTCCTGGCCGAGCCCCTCGATGAAGTGCTTGAAGCGGACGAGTTCGGCGCGCACCAGCCGGACGACCGGCCCCGTGAGCCGGGGGGAGCGGGTGAGGACCTTCGCGGCCCCAGGCGGTCGCAGGAGCACCCGGACCGTGATCGTGGTGCCGTCGGGCCCTACGGGCCTGAACTCGGCCTCGCCCTCGTGGGTGGGGTGCTGCCCCAGGCCACGCCAGGCCAGGTAGGCGTCGGGGTCCTGCTCCACGATCTCGACCGGGAAGCGGTGGCGCAGTGGGCCGTAGCCGACGGTCCACGCGGTGACGGTGGGCCTGACCTGCTCGACCTCGCGCACCACGGCCGAGAAGCGCGGGAACGTCTTGAACTGCGTCCACTGGTTGTAGGCCGTACGGACCGGCACCGCGACCTCGACCGTCTCCTCGACGTGCCACGCACGCAGCGGACGTCGGCGTGTGACGCCGTCGCCGTCGGTGTGTCCGTCGTCCTCTTCGTGCGCCATCGTGGTCCTTCTTCCGGTGAGCAAGCCAGGGGATCCGGGCACCCGTCCTCCCCACATGGGTCAGGTCATCCCTTCTGGTTCCCCGATCCCGGGTTTCGAGTCACCCCGACCGCACCGGTGTCCCCGGGCGTGGGTCCGGCCGCGAGAGGAGCACCGGACCCCAGGTACCGAAGGGAGCGCCGCTCACGGGTTTCTCCCGTTCCCGGCAGACACCTCCAGCTTCACCCCTGGACCCGGCCCTCTGCCACTCACCACGCCCCAACAGGGAGGCGGAATCCCCCGCATCCCGCTGCGGTACGAGCACGGCGTACTCGCCGGGGCGGTGGTGCGGGTGAAGCCGCGTATCGCCGCTGCGACCAGGTCCGGCGGCCTGCGCTGCCGCACGGGCCAGGTCAGCACGTCTTGGGAGAGGAGAGTTGCAACCGAGCCGGTGAAGGAGAGGAAGCCGTGGACGGCTCCCTCGACGGGGAGGTGCTGAACCGGCACGGCGGCGTCGGCCAGCCTGCGGGCGTAGTGGTCGCCCTGATCGCGCAGGGGGTCGTTCTCGGCGGTGGCGATGACGACGGGAGCCAGTCCGGACAGTTCCTTCGAGCGTGCGGGCGAGACCAGCGGGTCGGCTCCCCAGAACCACGCGAGGTAGGCACGGGAGAGGACCGGGCACCTGGAGCGTGATGCGGGGTCCCCCGCAGCGCAGGGACTCCTGTGCGAGAACCGCGGCAAGGTTGCCGCCGGTGCTCTCGCCGAACACGGCGATGCGTTTCCCGTCGCCCTCGAAGCCGGGAGCTTTGTCCGCGATCCTCAGGCCAGCGCGGCCTAGGCGTCGTCGATCGCGGCCGGGAAGCGGTGTTCGGGTGCCAGCCGGTAGCCGACGGAGACCACGGTGTAGGCCGGGCGGACCAGCAGCAAGGATCACTTGGGGTTGCTGTCCTGGTGACGGCGAACTCGCACAGGTCCATGAGGCGGCCCGCGCGGACGTGCTCGCGGGTTTTCGGCGCGCCGTATCAGGGTGTGTCAGTCGCTGGGTGGGTCCGTGGTCTTGCGTGCGCAGGGGAAGGTGTCCGGTGCCGTGCCCCAGGTCGTGCGGTTTTGCCGGTCGGGCAGGATGCCGCAGCTGAGGAGTGTGGACGGGGTGCCGCGAGGCTGGGTGATCTCTCGGATGTAGACGGCCTTGTCGGGCGGGTACTTGTTCTTGGCGTCCAGTTGCAGCACGCCCGAAGCACCGGGGTATTGGGACACGCCGTGGGCGGTGAGCCACAGGTAGATGTCGTTGGGCTGGACGTTCGGGGAAGCCGGGAGGAGATTCTCGATGACCTTGGAGACGATGCCGACGGTGTCGAAGCCGCCGGCGGCGTCGGCGTCGGCGCTCACGCGTCCGAAGACGGCTGCGAAGTCCCGGGTGAACTGGGCGTATGGGTCCCGCGGGTCCGGCGTGGGGGCATTGGTGGTCTCGTAGAAGAGTGTCATGTACGGATAGGTGCGTGCCGTGCGGGCGGGGTGGAGCTGGAAGTCGATGGGGGCGCTTTCGGCGATCAGGGGAATGGTGGTGCCTTCCGGTGGCTGACACTGACCGCCGACGCTCTGCATGGCGTTGAGGAGGCTGGGCAGCACGCCCGACCGTCCGAGGTAGACGACCATGCCGTGTGTCGCGGAGACCTTGTTGCACACGTCGGTGGCGATGCTGTCCGGTGTGGTGGCTCCGGGCTTCTCGCTGTAGGTCACCTGGTCGACGCCGCCGTATCGCTGGTAGGCGCGCAGGAAGACGTTTTTGAGGTCCGTGCTGAAGGAGGTGTCGGTCGGGTCGTAGACGACGACGGCGTGGGGCTTGCCGCTGGTGAGGCGGCGGACTTCGGGGGAGTGGCGGACGAAGTCGGCGAAGACGGGCCCCAGGCGCGTGTCGGGTGCCGAGATCTGGAAGTAGCGCTGCGGGGAGTCGGGTCCGATCATGGTGTTGCCGGACACGCCGTTGGCGATGACCGGGATGCTGGCCCGGTCAAGTTCCTGGACCGCTCTCAATGACTGGGGGCGGCTCTGCGTGATGCCGATGACCGCCGCGATGTGCTCTTCGCGCCGGCGGTTGATGATCATGCGCGCGACGTCCGGGGCCTTCGGTGCTGCGTCGTTGCGGGCGCCGTACCGGAAGTATTGACCGGTGTTGGCGATGAGCAGGCGGATGGGCATCTTGTTCTGGCGGACGCCGGTGTTCAGCTTGTGCTGCCGGGCGATCGCGCCGCGCAGCATCTGCAGGCCGAGCGGGGGGTCGTCGTACACACCCTTCTGCAGACTCAAGGGTGCGAGAAAGACCAGGGTGCGGTAGCGCCCGTCGGGGATCCGGGCGTTCTCGTCGGCCACCTGGCGCTCCAGGTCACGCAGTTCCTTCCCGGCGTCTGCGGGGGCGGCCAGATCGCACTGTTTGCCGTCGGTGACACCGACACGCTCACCGGTGCCTACGGTGACGCACGAAGGTGGTGCTGGACGCGCGGCTTCTGGCTCGTGGGACACGGGGGTCAGGTAGAAGGCGGCGGCCGCGAGGGCCAGGGCAGGCAGGATCGAGGGACGCATCCAGTCCAGTGGGTGGTCCTTGCGTGCCGTGACGCCCGTGCTGGTCTCGACCCTGTTGCGTGCCGTGCCCTCGGCGTCGTCCTGGGCCGGCAGCGTGACCAGGCGTACGGGTTCAGGGCTGTCCTGGCTGAGGATGGCGAAGACCTTGTCGGCGATGCCGTTCGGCCGGTCGAGGTCGACGCCCAGCGGGACGGCGTAGTCCGGCGGTGGTCCGGCGCAGCCGGCCAGGACGAGCAGCGGCCGGGACGGGTGGTCGCCGGCCAGTTCCGCGAACGCGCTGAGAAACGACCGGCCGGGTCCGTCCGTTGCTTCGATCTCGGGGATGAGGACGACGAAGGACCACCGTCGCCGGGCCCGCAGGTGGCTCAGCCGGGTCCTGCCCCGCGTCGCCGCGCGGAGGTCGTCCAGCAGGGCGCGGAGCAGGATGTGCCGCACGAGCGGGTCCTCGGCGTCCATCTCGCCGTCCCGGCAGAAGGCGAGAGCGGCGTCCAGGAAGTTGGCGCTGCGGCAGTCCGTCGCCACCCACCGCAGGCCCCAGTGCCGCAGGAAGAACCGGTAGGCCAGCTTGGGAACGCCGACGAGCACGGGGGCGACGAGCCATTGCAGCCATCCGGTGACGATGTGCTGTCCCAGGAAGTCCGCCACGTACGCGGCGGCGTTGAGCGCCCGGTGCCGCTTGAGGAGTTCCGCGTACAGGCTGTCGACGATGGGCTGCTGCTGGGACCGCAGGTCTCCCGTGCCGCGCTCCGACTCCAGCACGGCTCGGCAGGTATGGAAGGCAGGCAGCCGCAGTCGCCCTGAAAGCATGGTGAGCTGAAACCGCAACGCCACTCGGTCGACCGCCACGAGGAAGCCGCCGCCGGTCAGTTCTGCGTCGTCAACGACCGCGTGCGGAACCTGACCACGTCCTCCCGCCAGTCGGTGCTCGTACTCCCGGATGACATAGGCGGGCCATCGAGAATCACCGCCGTCCTGCCTGTTGAGCACGAGAGCGGGCACGCGCTCGGCGCCGCCCCTCAGGGCCGCGAACCGGTCGAGCTGGCGTATCAGGCGGTCCGACCACCGGGGGTAGGCCGGTGTCGAGTCCACGGGGGCGGGAGAGTTGGGCACGCGGAACCTCCCCAGGAAGAAGTAGAGGCAACATGCCACGAACACTTGACCCGCAAGTACCTCGTGTCCGGCAGTGGTCTTTACTGCCCGGTTCAGGTCATTCAGGCGTCGGAGGGTGGCAGATCGGTGCTGCCCGGGTTCCGCACCTCGACGACAGGCGCAGTGCGGCCCGCAGTCCCGTGAACGGGCACGTCCAACAGATGCCTGACCGTGCGGACGGTCGAGCCCCGATCGGTTGTGGTCCGGCGTGGTCGGTGCGAGCGCGGCAGTGAGGCCGGAAGACGGGTCCACCGCGAAGCCGATGGCCTCACGGGCTCCGGCGCCTACTGCTGCCCATGGCGGCACGGGCTCGCTCTTCGCCCTGCCTCGCGTACGCGACGAACGGGACTGGCCCGGCCGCGGCTGCTCACGGCGTAAGTCGGCCGTGTCAGCCGGTGAGGCCGTTGCGGTAGGCGTGGATGACGAGTTGGACGCGGTCGCGGGCGTCGGGCTTGGTCGGCCGGTGGGGGACGCGGGTCTTCACCGTGCCCGCGCCGATGTACAGCCGGACACCATGGGCGAGGGCTTCGACCTCGCCCTGAGCCCTTCTGTAGAAGTGCCGACCAGAGGCGTTGTGCGGTCGGTCAGCCCATGTCCGTCAGGAGGGCGTTCAGTTCCGTCTCCTGCTGGGCCGGCGGCATCGGCGGGTTCGAGTGATCGATGCCGAAGGTCCCCAGCACCTTGTCCATCTGAGCGTCGATCGAGGTCCAGCCGGTCTGGTCCAGTGGCTGCAAGGAGGCCTGGTCGGCGTCCCACAGGTCACGCAGCGACTGGGCGGCGGCGTGCGCGCCCTTCGCGTTCCCCGCGCGTGCGTCCTTGAGCGAGGTGGAGGCGAGGTTCCTCAGCGCGGAGACCTTGGCAGGCGGGAACTTCTTCACCGCCTCGCCCGGGGCCATCCGGACGGCGGAGGTGTTGTCCTCCTCCGGCGCCGGACCGGTGTGCGGCTGGCCGTGGGCCCAGATCAGCAGACCCGTGGTCGCGACGGCGAGGAGTCCGAAGCCGGCCAGCGCGACGCGCTCCTTGCGCAGGTCACCGGTGGCGTGTTCGGCATGAGCCGCCTCGTGGGTCCCGGCCACGTCCGAACGCGTCACGGTCAGGTAGACCACCGTCGCCAGGATAAGACCGAGGAAGATCAGGCTGGTGGTGAAGGTGCCCAGCGCGAGACCCGTCGGCTCGCCCGGCTGAGCGACTTTCGGGGATGCGAGCCAGTCGCCGATGTTGGCGCCCAGCGGGCGGGTCAGGATGTAGGCGAGCCAGAAGGACAGCACCGGGTTGGCGCCGAACTTCCACAGCAGCGTGATCGCCGCGATGAGGCCGAGCGGCAGCAGCACCGAGGCACCGGGGCTCCAGCCGGTCAGCTCGAGGGTCCAGTCGCCGGTCGCGGTGCCGAGCGCGAAGGTGACGAGCACGGCGAGCCAGTAGAACGACTCCCGCGGCAGTGTCGTGACCGAGTGGATCGACAGAGTGCGCTCGCGCAGCCACCACACGCCGAAGACCACGGCGAGCAGGATCGAGAACACGGCGGAGCTGCTCCACAGCGGCACGTTGAGCTGGTCGGTGAGGATGTCGGTGTACAGGGTGCCCGTGACGCTGACAACGACCACGGTCAGCCAGTACGGGAAGGGAACGTACCGCTTCAGCCGCAGTTGGGCAGCCAGGACCACCACGAACACTGCGGTGAAGATCCAGGCCGTGTTCACCAGGCCGACGCCCAGCTTCATGTTGATCCAGTCGGCGAAACTCTCACCGACGGTCGTGCACAGGATCTTGATCACCCAGAACCAGATGGTGACCTCGGGAACCTTGTTGAGCATGAGACGCCCGCTGCGCATGGGTGCTTCCGTTGTCGTTGTCATGCGGGGAGACTCGCGCGAGGAACCTGCACATAACCTGACTACGTGGCCGCACGCGCTGCCGGGAGTGTCACCTCGACGTGACCGCGGCCGTCCGCGATCGCGCGGACCTCCGCACCGGCCGAAGCGGCGATACGCCGGACCACCGGCAGCCCCAGGCCGTACCCGTCGCCGCCGGTCACGCCCGCTTCGAAGACGCGGTCGACGTCCACGGAATCGAATCCGGGTCCGTCGTCCAGGACATCGACCACGACGGCCTCGCCCTCGATGCGCGCGGTCATCCACACACGTGACCGCGCATGCCGCAGACCGTTGTCCAGCAGAGGTGACAGCAGCGCCACGGCGACGTCGGCGGCCACCGCGACCTCGACCTTCGAGGGGAAGGCGACTTCGACCGCACGGCTGGCGATCGCCTGACGTGCGACGGAGCGCAGATCGCACCGCTCGCCGGTGGCTGTTCTTGTGCGCGCGGCGCGCAGAAGCGTCGTGATCGCCGTATCGAGGCGGTCGACCTCGCGCAGCACCGCCTCCGGCGGCACCGGCTCACCGGACAGCTGCGCCAACTGCGCCTCGGCCCGCAGGACCGTGAGCGGCGTCCGCAACTCGTGGGCGATCTCGTCCGTGAGTCGGCGCTCGTCCGCCAGCGCGGTCTCGACGCGCTCCAGGAGATGGTCCAAGGTCCGCCCCAGTTCCCCGAACTCGTCGCGAGGAACCCCCAGGTCGAAGCGGCGGCCAGGTTCGTGGTGGCCCCATTCGTCGGCGAGGGCGGCCATCTCGTGCACGACCCGCAGCGCGCGGCGGACCACGAGGTGTGCGACACCGCCGGCGAGGAGGATCGCGAGGCCGCCGAGTATCAGCGACAAGGTCAGGCCGCGCTGCTCGGACGTCTCGTAGGGCGTGAGGTCCACCCGGACGATCACCATGACGTCGTGGCTGTGGGTAGGGACCTGCCTTGCGTACAGGAGGTGATCGCCGAGCGTCACCGTCTGCGATCGCCCCGAGTCCGCCATCTCCTCGACGCGACCGACCATGCTTGTCGGCACGTTCCCGTCGATCAGGCGGCCGTCGGCATACACCCAGGCGACCTCGTCCAGCGCCTCGCTGCCGTTCTCCGTCAGTACAACTCGGCCGCCTTCGACGGTGACGTTCGCCGCGACCGCCTCGGCGCGCGTGCGCGCCAGATCGCGCGCGTCGGCGTCCGTCACCCGGCTCAGCAGGACATGGGAGATCACGATCATGATCGCGACCACGGCGGTGGCGATCAGCACGGTGAGCGCGACGACCCGCTGACGAAATCCCGTCACTGCCATCGGTAGCCCACGCCGCGTACGGTCGCCAGACGCTCGGCCACACCCAGCGGAGCGAGCTTTGCCCGCAGCCGGCGCACATAGGAGTCGAGGGTGTTGTCGCTGACCTTCGCCCCGTGCGGCCAGCCGGCAGCGGTCAGGGCATGGCGGCGTACCGCGTCGCCTTGGGAGGCGATCAGGCGGCCCAGAAGCCGGAACTCGGTCGGAGTAAGGCTCATGCTCACCGACTCATAGGTCACCACGTGCTTTGCCGGATCGAGGACGACATCCTGCGCCGCGGGCGCCGCAGTGGACCGGCGCAGCAGCGCCCGGACGCGGACCAGCAGCTCCGGGATGTCGAAGGGCTTGGTCATGTAGTCGTCCGCGCCGGCCTCGAACCCGCCCACCTTGTGATGCAGGCCGTCCAAGGCGGTGAGCATCAACACCGGCGCGTCGACGCCGCGCGCCCGCAGGGCCACGCACAGATCCCGTCCGTCGGCGTCCGGGAGCCCGAGATCCAGGACGAGGAGACGAGGTGCCGGTTCGAGCTGCCGCAGCAGACTCTCGGCCGTGGCGGCGACAGCGACGGTATGGCCATCGTGCTCCAAGGCGCGTTTGAGGACGCCGCGGACCGCTGCGTCGTCTTCGCACACCATGATGAAAGCCACGCGCTGACCCTAGACACTCCCGTCCCGGTTCTCCATTCACCCTGATCAGACCCCGATAGTCAGACGAATCCCCGTCTGAGGGGAGGGGCGTCGCGCGGAAGGGAGGGGTGCGTGAGCGGGTACTGGGTGCGGCGGGGCCAGAACAAGACGTAGGCCGCCGTGGCGAGGACGAGGGCGAGCCGGACGAGGCCGCGTGCGGGGTACGACGGAATGCACAATTCCGCGCCGTACAAGGCGACGAAGGCGGTCCAGCTGACCCACGGCACGCGGCGGTGCTCGCCGATCACGTCCCAGATCAGGGTGCCAACGAGCACCGAGGCGTTGTAGTACGAGTGGACACCGGGATCCAGCAGAATACGAGCGTCCACGCCCAGCAGGACCACCGCAGGCCAGCGTCGGCGGCGGACGGCCAGGGCGCCCAGGGCGACAGCCAGAAGCATGTGCGCGGGCCGGTCCCACCAAGGGGTGCTGGGGGCGTGAACCCCCAGCCAGCGCAGTGCGGAAGCCGGGTGATTGAGGATGGTGAACCGAGCTGCGGCTGTGCTTCCCGGATGCGAGAGGTAGAAGGGCAGCCACGCGACGGCGACCAGAGCGGTGACGATTGCGGCGGAACGCAATCGTGCGGTTCGAGGAAGGACGAGCAGAAGAGGAAGGAAGCCGGCGGCCCAAGGCTTCGAGTCGATGGCCAGGGCAAGCAGGATTCCGACTGCGTCGGCGTGCCCGCGGACCAGTGCGTGTACGGCGAAAGCGGTGAAGAGCAGAGCGAGGACATCGTCGAGGTGTCCGAAATACACCGAGACATCTACCCACGAATACACCGAGACATCTACCCACGCCGGGGCGAACGCGGCTCCAGCGATCAGCAGACTCCGCTGCGGGCGATGAAGGTCGATGCCAGTGTCACGGCAGTGATGAGCAGCGGTGCGGCTGAGCAGAACGAGGATGCACAGGCCGAGGCCGCACATGAACGCGTCCGCGAGTTCCTCGCCGACGTGGAAGCAGAACGGTGCGAACGCCGTGGCGGCCAGAAAGCTGACCGGACCGATCTGAAGCTCCGGGTGGCTGGCGTACAGGGCGAGCCCGCCCCCGGGTGCACCATCGACGAGCAGTTGCTCGCCGGTCCGGAAGTAGTGCCAGGAGATTGCCGGATGGAGCTCGGCAGTGGGGATCCATACGGCCGCCCATCCCGCGACGACGAGATACTGCCAGAGCGGTGGGATGCGACTGATCCGTCCAGCGGAAAGCAGGTTCCTGGACTTCTCGCGCCGCTCGTGCCAGTCTCGCATTTCCCTCCAGCTGGCGAGCGGGGGTTCGCCGCCCCGGACCATCCTGGCCTGCGACTGCGCACCCTGGAGGATGTGTTCGCTTACGCCCAGGCCGAGAACGTTCAACTGCGCTTGGACGCCTGTGGACAGACACCCTCAGGCCAGGGCGGATGCACGACGCAACCGCCGCCCGCACGGTCGGGATCAGCAGATGCTTCGAACGCTTCGACCTCGTCCAGGTCTTCCTCGACGACGGCTACCTCGGCCTGGGACGGGATCACCCGGGCCAGGCCCTCACTCCACCGCGCAAACTACGGCCGGGCGCGATACCACCCTTCGGCGAAGCCCGAGCACGCCAAAGGCATGACCACTCCGCTTGCCGCATCACCGTCGAACACGCCCTCGCCGACCACAAACGCTGGAAGCAACTGACGCGTTGGACCCATCGCCGCGACCGCCTGCCCGACACCTACCGTGCCATCGCGACCCTCGTATCCGCCCGCACCGCCACCGCCTGAGGAAGACGCTCAGCGGGACAAACACGTCCCCACCGCTATCACGCACCAACTCGTTGGCCCGCCTCCGGCGACCGGGAGAACCAATCGCTGGATCACTACCTTGAAGCGCTCAGTGCCTGGACCGATGACATGGACGGCTACTTCCGCAACCGAGGAGAACCGATCCCGGACCGCCCGGACTGGAACCTGATCGCCAGCATGCTGAGGGCGGCCTGCTTCTACGAATGAAGATCCAGTCTTCGATCTCCGTATCGAGCACCGTCGTCTGCGGGAAGGGTTGCGCTGTGCGTTCACCGACCCGGGGTGTCGTCGAGCGGTCGTCCATCTGCCGTGGCGGTGGGGGAGGTGGCGGCGGCGATGTGTCGCTGATCGAGGAGTTGAGGGCGCGGGTGGCTGCGGCCCGGGCAAGGGTGGAAGCGCTTGAGTCGCAACTCGCGCAGTGGAGGCCGAGCGCGAGGTGCGAGACGGTGGCTCAGGTGACAGCGGAGATCTCCGCCCGGAACACCTCCGACACCACGGAGGCGGAGAAAGGCGGTGAACGTCGCGCCCGTGCGGTAAGTGGGGCCGATCATGGTGCCGCCATGGACTCACCGGCCGGCCAGGGAGAGCACCGAAGGACAGTTGCCGGCAGTGCCGCCTGCATGTCCGGGCAGGCTCGCGGCGCCTGCTTGTACGTCATCTGGCGCACTGACCCCACTACAAGTGACGCATTGAACTACACGCGATTGTCACGCTTGGCTGTGCGTGGCCCTCCGGTGAGGTGCCGGGGGCAGAACACAAGTTCAGATCTGAGGGGGGAACATGAGGAAGAACCTGGAGCGGCACGGCGGGATCAGACGTCCGCGGTCCCTGCTGAGTGCGGCGGTCGCCGCCTGCGCGGTCACGACGGTGCTGCCCGCGGCCGCCTCGGCCGGGCCTGGCGTCGCGCGCGGCGGGGGAGCGGGGATCGAGCGGGTCAGTGTTGCGTCCGACGGCACTCAGGGTGATGGCGACTCCACCGGTGCCACCATCAGCGACGACGGGCAGCGCATCGCTTTCCGGTCGCTCGCGAACAACCTCACATCCGCAAGTGCGTCGTACTACAACCGGGTGTTCATGCGCGACCAGCGAACGGGTCAGACCACTATGGCCAGCACCACCAAGTCCCCGAACGACCGCCCGGTGATCAGTGGTGACGGCCAGTACGTCGGCTTCTGGGCGGATTTCCAGAAATACACGGAGACCCACGTGACCACGGTGAGTTCGGGGATCACCATGAAGCTTGCCTGTGCGGGACTCAGCTGCCGACAGCCTTCACTGAGCACGAACGGCCGCTACGTCGCCCACTCCGCCACCTTCGGCCAGCTTCCGACCCGCCAGCGTATCGAGATACAGGACTGGCAGAGCGGCACCTCGCAGTACGTCGCCGAAATACCCAACGCCGCCCTGGCCCGGCCGTCCATCAGCGGCGACGGTCGCTTCGTCGCCTATCAGGACGGCGTGGCGCAGGATGTCTACGTGTACGACCGGACGGACAACACCGTCGACGGCCCGGTCGAAGGTGCGGGTACGGCGGCGTCGCTCGTTCAGATGAGCAGGAACGGCGACAAGATCGTGTACCTCGCGGGCAACGACACCCACGTCCAGGAGGAGAGCACGGGCGCCGAGCAGGTGGTCGCGAACGCGCGGGGCCTGGCCATCGACCCCACCGGACGCTACCTGCTGTACACCCCGCTCGACACGAGCGGGCCGTCCCTCGTACTGCGCGATCTGCGGACGGGCACCGACGAGACCGTCACGGACCAGCCCGCCACGGCCGGTGCCGACTCGGTCAGCGCCGGGGGACGCGACGTGATCTTCTCCTCCAAGGCCGACAACATCGTGCCAGGCGACACCAACGGTAAGGCTGACGTGTTCGTCCGCCGCTTCTACTGATCGGTCACTGCTGCCCATCCCACCGGCCGTTCGGGCCACCACTTCATGGTGATCACCCGTGCCACCCGGCGCATCGTGCGCCCTTTGGGTGAGACAGGGGCTGAGCGGCGCGCCATCACAAGGGGCGGTCACCGTCCAGCCCTTGTTGAACAGGAAGCGGTGGCTGCGGCAGGCGTAATGGTGCCGGCGGTGGTCGACGCCCGGCACGGTGAGCGCGAGGGGGGGAGCGGACATCCCAGGTGTCCGGTACATACGACAGTGGGTAGCGGCCGATGGTGACGCTCTCGCCCTTGGCATGCCGCGTCGTCTGCCACAGCGGCGCGTTCTCGGGGAGGGCGTCGTCATAGTCGGCGCCGTGGCACGCGGACATGGACCCGGCTCCCTTCGGGGCGGCGATGCCCGGCGGCGCCGTTGTCGGCGGTTTTGTCCGCGACGATGCCCAGACCGGTGCCGACGATGGTGGGCACCAGGCGGTTGTCAGGGGGAGGGCCGTGAGCCGGGAGGCGGGGACGGCGGGCATCGAACGACGGTGGCGACAGTTCGGTCAAGGCCGTCCGCGGGCAACTCGACGGTCAGGTCGCAGACTGTGGTGCGCGGCGGGGTCGACCTCGGTCGGCCGCTGGCGGGCCGTACACACCAGATGAGGATCGACGTCCACGCTCGGCACCCGTTCATCGCTGAGGCGGGCGCAGGTCAGGTCGGTGCCCCAACCATTGCCGCGGATCACCAGCGACCGACAGGTGTCCGTACCTGGTCAGCGTAAGACGGCACCTGGTTGCCCAGGCGGCGTCCCCGTACGCGGGGTGGGCGCCCTACGGGACGCTCGGCCCGCCCAGGTACGTGCCGTGCTCGTCGTACGGCCAGGCGTTGGCGCGGCAGCCCTTGAGCCCGTCGATCTGCTGCATCATCGCGGGCGCGGGCCGTCCGGGGCCGGGACAGGTCTCGTGGCCGTGGCCGATCCGGTGTCCGACCTCGTGGTTGACGATCAGCGCGCGGTACTCGTGCAGCGGTCCGGCGAACTGAGGCGAGCCCGTGTTCCAGCGTTTGAGGTTCACGATGACCTGGTCGCCGACGTCGCAGTTGACCTCGCCGCGCGTGTGCAGCCCGGCCGCGCCGCAGATCCGGTCCACCGTGTCCGGCGTCGCGATCTTCACCTCGAAGTCGTACGGGCCCGAGGCGATGAGCCGGAAGCCGTCACGCCCGTTGGCCGTCCAGCCGCGCGGATCTCCCAGAATCGCGTCGATCTCCTTGGCGGCGGCCTCGGCCGAGATCCCCGTACCCTGCTCGACCTGCACTTTGTACCGCCGGATCGTGCCTGTCCCGACCGAGGCGCCGGAGGCGGCGGCCGTGTCGAACGTGCCGGGTCCGCTCGTCGGCCCCGGCGAGTGGGACGCGGGCGCCTTTCCCTTCCGCTTCGGCGGGCTGGTGGGCTCCGGAGACTTCGGCGCCGCACTCATCCCGGGCTCCCTGGTCGCTCCCCTCGCCTCGCCGGACGGACCGGCGGTGCCCTCGTACCCGTAGATCATCAACAGGGTCAACAACGTGATGACCGTGAGCGCGAGCAGACCGAGCAGGCGCGTCCCACGGCTACGGCTACGGCTACGGCTACGGGCACGGGGTCGGCGGCGGCGTGCGGAGGGCTTCTTGGCGTGGCGCATGGCCCCAGGCTTGGAAACCCATGTGATGGGACATGGCGCGTCAAGTCACGGAAGGGTAACGAGCGGAGGGGGCGGGCGGTCAGTAAGACCATTGCGTAACGACTGCCGTCCACGGGCCCCCGCCGCCCCGGGACCGCGCCCCGCACACGCATACTGAACGCATGTCCCGCGTGCTGCTCATCGAGGATGACGACTCCGTCCGCCGGGCCGTCGAACTCGGGCTCAGACGCCAGGGCCACGAGGTCCGCACGGCCATGACCGGGGAGGACGGACTCCTCCGCATGGTCTCCTTCCGCCCCGACGTCCTGGTCCTCGACCTGATGCTGCCGGGGATGGCGGGCCTCGACGTGTGCCGCCGGGTGCGGGAGACCGACCAGTTGCCGATCATCATCGTGACCGCCAAGGGCGACGACGTGGACGTGGTCGTCGGCCTGGAGGCGGGTGCGGACGACTACGTCGTGAAGCCGGTACGGGCCCGGGTCCTGGACGCCCGGATCCGCGCGGTGCTGCGCCGGGCCGACGCTCCGGTCCCGGCGGGTGCGGCCCCCCGCGTCGAGTCGCACGGCTCGCTCTCCATCGACCGGACCGGACTCGCCGTCGCCCGGCACGGCGAACCGGTGCTCCTCGCCCCCTCCGAGCTGCGCCTCCTGCTGACCCTGTCGGCCTCGCCCGGCCAGGTCTTCAGCAGGCAGCAACTCCTCGAAGCCGTCTGGGAGCACAGCTACCACGGGGACATCCGGCTGGTCGACGCCTGTGTGAAGCGGCTGCGCGCCAAGCTGGGGGAGTCTCGCACGGAGCCCCGCTGCGTCGAGACGGTGCGCGGCTTCGGCTACCGCTTCCGTCCGGCGTGAGCGAGGCCAAGGGCGAACGCGCACCGCTGAGGACGTGGTCCGCCGCCCGCCGCTCCCTGAGCAGCCTGCGGGTCCGGCTGCTGCTCTCCTTCGTCCTGGTCGCCGCCGTGAGCGCGCTCGGCACCGGCGCCCTGACCTTCCGGGAGGCGCGGACCGGGGTGCTCCAGCAGAGCCAGGACACCGTGGTCAACCAGTTCAGGCAGAGCGTGAACGCGCTGATACCCACGGTGCCGCCCACTCCGGGCCGGACCGATCTCGACCACCTCGTGTCGCAGCTCGCCCGCGACCACCGCCAGGAGGGCTGGCGCGTCCTGGCCACGTACGGGCGTCTGACCGCGGACTCCGCCCCGGCCCCCGGGCCCGGTCAACTGACCCCGAAGCTGCGGAAGTCCGTCTCTACTCGCGCCGTCGCCGTCTTCCAGCGCGTCCGTTCGAAAGGGCAATCCGTCCTCGTCGTCGGGCTGCCGGTCACCTACAGCGCGGACGCCTCGGCCACCCGCACCCTGTCCGGCCTCTCGCTCTACCTCGTGGTGCCGCAGAAGACCGAGCAGACCTACGTGAACGCGCTGGTCACCGCCGTCGAACGGGCCACCCTTCCCGCCCTCGGGCTCGCCGTCCTGCTTGCGCTGCTGCTCGCGCGCGGAGTGCTCCGCCCCGTACGGGCGCTGCGCGGCGCGACCCGCCGCATGGCCGGCGGCCACCTCGACACCCGGCTCGACGTCCAGGGCTCGGACGAACTCGCCGATCTGTCGCGGGCCTTCAACGACACCGCCGCCGCCCTCGAGGCATCCGTCGCCGAGCTGCGCCGCATGGAGGACCGGGCCCGCCGCTTCGCCGCCGACGTCTCGCACGAGCTGCGCACCCCGCTGGCGGCGATGAGCGCCGTCACCGACGTCCTCGCCGACGAGGCGCCCGGCCTGACCGGCGACACCGGGGACGCCGTGCGGCTGATCACCGAGGAGACGGTGCGCCTCACCCGGCTCGTCGACGACCTGATGGAGATCTCCCGCTTCGACGCCGGGGCGGCCCGGCTGCACGCGGACGACATCGACGTGGCCGAGTCCCTGCGGCGCACCCTCTCGGCACGCGGCTGGCTCACGCAGGTGGAGACGGACCTGGCGGACGGAGTGCGCGCCCGGGTCGACCCGCGCCGTCTCGACGTCGTCGTCGCCAACCTGGTCGGCAACGCGCTGCGGCACGGCCGCCGCCCGGTGACGCTGACGCTGCGGCTGACGGAGAACGCGACGGGCCAGGGTCGGGGGCCATGGGTGGTCATCGAGGTCGCCGACCGCGGGCCCGGCATCACGGCGGAGGCGCTGCCGCACGTCTTCGACCGGTTCTACAAGGCCGGTCCCGCCCGGAGCCGCAGTGAGAGCAGCGGCCTGGGGCTTGCGATCACGGCGGAGAACGTCCATCTGCACGGCGGCCGGGTCCGCGCCGCCAACCGGCCGGACGGCGGCGCCCTCCTCACCGTCCTCCTGCCCGTGAGCCCGGACACCGGAGGGGGTGTGCGATGAGGAACGGTACGCGGCGGAGGGCGCAGGCCCTGGGGACGGCCGCGCTCGCGCTCGGCCTCGCCGGGTGCGGGGTGCCGCCGTCGGAGGTGGTCGAGGTGGGCGAACCGGCGACCGGGATGTCCCCGGCGGCCATGGTCTATTTCCTGGCCGCGGACGACCCGTCCGACCACCTGACAGACCCTGTGAGCGGGGTACCGTCGAGTGCACCCCGAGCGGCGGACGGCCCGGGAAGTCTGAGGGGAGTACCCCGCCCGGCGGCGGCCACCGGTACCGACCCGGTCTCCTACGCGGTGCGGCAGCTCCTCGCCGGACCGACCGCCGCGGAGGCCAGGACGCTGACCACGGCGCTGCCCCGGCTCAAGGACCCGTCCCGGCTCGGCGTGGAGACCGGCGCCTCCGGGACCGTCGTCGTCCGCCTCCCCCCGGGCAGCGACCGGCCGTCCGCCACCGGACTGCGCCAGTTGGCCTGCACCGTCGCACGGGCCCATGTCCCGGACGCGGCGGAACGGACTGGGTCCCTCCCGGTTCCCACACCGCCGTCGCCCACCGGTGCGGTCGGCGGGCCGGTCACCGCCACTGTTCCGGAGGAGGCCGGCCCCGTCGAGGTCCGCGTCACCGGCCGGCGGACGGCCGGGGAGCCCGGCGGCGGGTGGCAGGTCACCCTGGCCGCCGAGCGCTGCCCGGCATGAACCGACCACCCGCAGGAACCGTCCGGGGTGCGACAACGAGCCAGCCCCGGGCCGCGGGAGGTCTCAGAGGAGCTGACGGTGGCGCGTCGCCCCGCAGGCGTGCGGACCACACCCGGGTCGAGAGGGAACCGCGCCGCAGCGGTCGAGCAGTGCGAGGAGTGCCCGCCTCTTCGCCTTGACTTATGAGGGCGGGGCCGGGCGGTGCGCCTGTTCCGCCCAGGACGGATGGCCGCTGCTCCTGCTCGGCGTCTTCGCCGGCTGCCTCCTCGCCGCCGCCCACGGCCTGCTACTCATCGCCTGCCACAAGGCGACCCTGCACACGGCCATGGCCCATCCCTGCTGATCGGCGCGCTGCTCGGCGTCGCGGCGGGTGGACTGCTCGCCCGACGGCTCGCGCGTCGGCCGGAACCGGTTGTCAGTGACGGCCCGTAGGGTGCGCTGGCATCCAACGAGGAGGTTTCCATGGGCTTTTCCGGTCATCTGGTCTTTGCGCGCAGCGCCCGCCCTTTGCGCGAGGCGCCCCTGTTCGCCGATGTCGATGCCGGGCTGGGGGACGAGGCGCGGGAGTGGCCGCCGCGCCCGGGCGGCTGGCAGACCCTACAGCTGGAGCACGGCATCTGGGCGGACGAGTATCTGCCCGCCCTGGTCGAATGGTCCGGGGCACCGGCCTGTGTCGCTGATGTCTCGGACAGCAGCCTGGCCTTGGTGACCGGCCTGGACACCGGCGGGCAGCGCTGGCAGGCCTGGCTGCACCTGGTCAACGCCGCAGCTCTCCTCGTCGAGGAACCCGAGGATGTGGACGACAGCAGCCTGTGGGCGTGCTCGCCGGCCTTCGAACGAGCCCTCAGACGCCAGCGCGCGGAACTCGACGCGGAGGTACCGGCCGACGCCGAGGGCGCTCGCACCTGGGCGCTGGCAGCCGGTGTCCGGCCGGCGCCGCAGTCGCGGATCGAGGAGCTGTTGCGCTCGGAAGAGATCTTCGTGGAGGAGCTGTTCGATGTGCTGGTGGACGCACTGGGCTTCCCCGCAAGCGACCGTTGCGTAGGACGGTCATGACAAGCGGTGCCGAGGAGGTGTCCCGATGAGTGTTCTGGCCAGTGTGACCCTCGACGGCAGCACGGCGGGAAGCACCGGGCGGGGCATGGTCTCCTGGTTCGAAGCGGCGCTTATGTGGCCGCTGGCCGGCTGGCTGGAGCGCGAACGCGACGGCACCGCCGAGTCACTGGCCGTCACCCGGATGCGCGAAGACACCGATCGCGTGGACTTCTTGCTGGCCCCGGGAGACTGGGAGACCATGCGCGGAGTTGACGGGAGGGCCCGAGACCGCGGATGTCCTTGTCCTGCACGCCGACGCGGACCCCCGGCTGTACACCTGCACAGTGACAGCATCCTGGCCAGACGGCCCAACGTCGAAGCCCTGGACGCGGTCAACCCCGCCTTCGGCCGGGTCAGCGCGGGCGAGCCACTCAAGCAGAAAACCAATCTCGACGCGGTGCTGTGCCGTAGGGTTACGCCCGGGCGCGCGGCAGCCGAGACGCTCCCCTCCCTGTTGGCTCCGCCTTCCTGGGCAGGATCCGCCCCTCTTGCCAACCACAGGAAACCACGCCTTCTTCAGGGGCCGGGTCGACGCACTGACCGTGCGGACCGCCCAGGCCGCCGAAGAACTGCCCTGCTCTGATCCGACCGGCGCAACCCGGCCCGGTGTCGGACCGGACCTGGTGGCGAAGCCGGTCACCATCCCAGGCATCGGCGTGCGCACGACCCGAACGCTGCCGGCCGAAACAGACTCTGCGCTGTCTTTCGGCAGCGCACGGACGCCATTGAGGATGAGCACCCGGTTGAGAGCGCTGGGCACCCTGTACGCCTTCTGAGCCCGCTCGTTCCCCAACGGTAGGCAGTGCTCCTCGACGCGGCGCCGCGCCGTGGGCAGGCCAGGCACAATCTTCTGGGCCCCGACGACCCAGACCGCACGAGGAGCGGCACCGGCGTAGCCGGGCAACTGACTCCCGCTGGCCGAGGCGACCACCAGGGAGCCGGTCTCGGTGACGGTAAGGCTGGTGGGCGGCGATCAAGCTGTCAGTGTCTGTCCTTAAGGTCAGCACCATGACGAAGGACCTGGTCGAGGCTTCGTGGAACCGTGTCGACGAGTGGCTGCGCGAGCATGCCCCTCGCACCTTCGCGACGCTCAAGCCGCCCGCGGGACATGAGGAGATAGGGGCAGCGCAGGAGGAGCTGGGTCTCACTTTCCCTCCCGACCTGGTCGCGTCGCTGCTCCGGCACGACGGGGCGGTGGATGGTGCGGAGGCATTCCGGTTCAGCACGCACGACCGGCTGCTCGGAGTGAGTGAGGTCCTCGGGGATACCAGGTTCATGCGTGCCGTCGCCGACGACCTCGACGAGGAGGCGGCCGAGGACTACTGGCAGCACGGCTACGTGAAGTTCGGTTCCTACGGGGCGACATCTGACGGTCTCATGATCGACTGTCGCACTGGGCGGGACTCCTTCGGTGCGGTCGGACGGTTCTTCGACGAGACCGGCACCAGTTTCGGGAACGCCGACTCTCTGGGTGGGTATCTGGCAGAGCTGGCCGGTCAGCTCGGGCGCGGCCGGGAGGCTGGTGTCGTAACGTTCAACGGCCGGCTGCTCTGGGAATGGGCCATGCCCGCACGCCCGGAGTGGGGCAGTGCGGACGATCTCCTTCCCGCACCGAACGAGCAGCTGCCGGAGCTGGACCTCTCCTGCAGTCCCACCGACCTCCTCCACGCAAGCCACCTGGACGGATTTGAGGAGCTCGGTGCACTGCTCGCGGTCCTGCCGCGCGAGCGGGTGGCCGAAGCCGCGCAGAAGCAGTTGCGCAGACTGGCCGTCGAAACGGGCCTGGACAAGTACCCGGAGGTCAGGTCAGCCCTGGACGCGCTGGAGCGGGGTGAAGCCCCACCGCGGCCAAGCCAGACCGACCCGCTGGTCCTGCGGCTACGCGCGGTGCTCGTGCAGGCGAGCGCCCACCGAGACGTCACCCGCGGGTGGGCCGCGGAGAAGATGGCACACGGGATCTGGGGCTCGCCCTACAGGTCCGTGTACGAGAGCGCGGGGATCCGCAGTCGCCTCACCGTCGACTGGCGCACAGACCTGCACGCGGACCTGGGTAACCCGCCACTGCCACCGATACCCGATGATCACTTCTGGGGGACCCTGCGCAACCCCGCCATCGACTCCAGCTGGTACGCAGCCCAGTACATCCAAGATCAGAAATGACCCCGAGGGAACCTGTTCCGCGTGAGCGCTTCAGCTGACGGCCTCCGTCAGCTGATGCGCTGCTCACCGTGTTGGCGGGTTGCTTCCTGTCCTTCGTACGATCGGGAGACCCGGGGGCCTGGGAGTGGCTTTGTCGCGCTTCGCCCAGAGCTCGGGCATTCGAGCCTCCCTCGTCGTCCGGTTGTCTGGCCCCTGCGGACGACCACGCCGGCGTGTCCGGGGACGTATGCCGGCAAGGCCGCGCATCACTGCGCGGTGATCGACACGGACGGGACGAAGGTGCTCTCGCGCCGGGCGCCCAGCAACGAGCCCGAGCTTCTGGAGCTGGTAGGCGATGTCCTTGCGCTGACCCTCCCGCGATCGCCGCGGAGATGTAAAGACGGACGCGAAGGACGCCTACGTCATCGCCGACCAGGCACGGATGCGCCGGGACCTGCAACCGCTGCGGGAAGGGGACGAGATCGCGGTGGATCTGAAGATCCTCACCGCCCGACGCTATGACCTCGCCGCCGACCGCACTCGCGTCCTCGACCGGATGCGGGCACAGTTGCTGGAGCACTTCCCGGCCCTGGAGCGGACCTTCGATTACGCCGCGTCCAAAGCCGCCCTCGTGCTGCTGACCGGCTACCAGGCCCCGGGCGGCCTACGCCGGGTTGGCCCGAGCCGGCTCGCCACCTGGCTGAAGAACCGCCAAGTCCGTGGCGTCCGGACGATGGCCGATGCGGCCGTCGCTGCGGCCCAGACCCAGCACACGGCCGTGGCCGGGGAGGGCCGGCCACGGCCGCGGCTGTGGTCTGCGCCCTGGCCAGAGCGGTGTTGGCTCTCGACGATGCGATCGTGCAGCGCTCTTGGAGGTTCTGGAGACGCCCGGCCCGCCGTTGCAGGCGGTGCCCGCAGGGGAGCTTGCAGATCCGTGCCTCGTGCTCAACCGCCGCTGACCGCGCTACAAGTCCTCCCCCCTACTGGGTCGTTCAGGAGGATGCATCCCGCCACCGTCCTTGGGGTCCGCTTCACAGGTGCGTCGGTCGTAGGACTGGTCATTGGGAATCAACAACACTGCGGCCACCTGCTCGGGGTGCTCGACGGCGAGCCAGTCCTCGCCTGTGCGGGGATCGTCGGCCGGCCCGAACGCCTGGGAGGCGGAAATCCTCTGGCACCCCAACGTCACACGCTCCTTGTCGACCGCGCAGGCGTCCACTGCCGGGTCGGAATACTCATCGGCGCCGTCGAAGCGGAAGTGAAAGTGGACCCGGTCCCCTTCGGAGGGCACCTGTGGGTGAGGCGCAGGGCTCCAGTCAACGACCGCGGCGGTGACGCCGAGAGGCTGCCCGTCGGTGTTCACGACCTGCACCCTGGCCTCCGCCTTACCGCGCTCGGCCATTGTGTCGGTGCAGCCGAGGGAAGAGCAGCCGGACAGGGCGAGCATCACCAGAGCGAGCGGGGCAACGGCGGATACCCGTGCGAGAAGCACTGAAATGACCTCCGGTCGGGGGGTGCGGGGCAGTGTATCCCGGGGCCTTGCAACGGCTGGGTGGCTTCGTCAGTCTGACCGGCCCAGCGCGTCGGCTTGATGTGGCCCCATTTCCTGATCTCTGGATGGGTTGGGTAAGAGAGTTTGGCCTCACCAAGCGGAGGGGCGGAGAGCTAATGGCGCTCAAACCAGCGGGCGTTGAGCGGATCTCAGCCCCCATAGTCTCGTCTGAGTCGTCATGGCAGCCAACCGACGAACGCCCCCAGCACTGGATGACCGCGAGCTGCGGTTGTGGAAGGTCGGCCGGGCCCTGGTCCCGCCTTCGTCGCCGCGGTCCTGTGCGCGGGCGACGTCCTCTACGGACCGGTGGAACTGCTCGGCTTCAAGGAGATCGACCGTCCCGCGAGGCTCGACGCCGCGGGTGGGCGCGTCTTTTCCCAAGACATCAGCAACCGCCTGATGCGAGCCTTCCGGCGGTCCGGACCGAAATGGTGTTCGGGCGACGGGCCTACAGCTCGGGAGAGACGCCATGACCTGAACCGAAGGAGCGTACTGCGAGGGGCACTGGTTACCGCCGCGGCGGCGGTGCCCGCGGGGGAGTAGTCCGCAGCCGCGCACGCCGCCACCGCACCACGCCAAGTACCCAGTGCGGCCGCAGGGTTCAACGTGGCCCTGGTCGACGCGAACAACAAGATCATCACCAATCACCACACCGACAGCATCACGGACAACACCTTCGGCAAACCCTGGGCCAGCTTCCGCACCGGAGAGGGCGCGGCGGCCTGGGACCCACTGGAGAGATCAAGCTCCGCAGGCTGAAAAGCGGGGAGACCGCGTTCCTCGTCTGTGGCGGAGACAGCAGCAACGGCCACCTCACCATCCACCGCAACAGCGACTCCACCGGACTCGGCTCGGCCAGCGGGCTGAAGAACTTCCCGCACTCCCTGGAGTACCTGCCGACCGCCGACGCGATCATCGTGGTGGGCACCGCGGGGCCTGGACGGCGTGGACCCGGGCGGCCCCAGGACAGGCGGCTCCTTCGAGCTGTTCACCGCCCCCAACGAGCGGGCCTTCCGGGAAGCGCACGGCGTCGTGTGGGGCGGCAAGTACGTATGGCTCTACGGCGGCGACAAGATCCGCGGCTACTTCGTCAGAGGAAGCGGGATGAGCACCCGCCTCGAGGCGGCGCCCGGCGCGGAACTCAAGAACGCCACCATCTTCGAAAACGGCCACGACCTGCAACCCGACCCCGTGGCACCCTTTCGCAGAACGTCCGGGCCCACGGTCTGCGACGTTCTCGCTATCGCGGCCTTGCCCGCACCCACGTCCAGCACGTCCTCACCGCGATGGCCTGCAACGTCGCCCGCGTCGCCGGCTGGATCGACACCGCGCCCAGCACACTACGCCGGGCCACGCACTTCCACGCACTGTGCTCAGCCACCGCATGAAGTCACCAGCGGTCGACACGCCGACCAGTTCCGCCACTTGCCCCGCGCTGCAGCCCGCCGATGTGCCAGCACTGTTCGCGGGGGAGTCCAGTACCCTCCCGGCCACAACACTTCATGACGCGCACGGCAGGCATCCGCCCCAGCGGTGCCCGACCCATCGCCCGACCGACCTCCGCCGTTCGACACACTGATCCTGACCTGGACGGGCATGGCAAGGGATGGGCTGGCTGGCGGCCTTTTCGTCTGTGTGAGACCTCATCCCGACGGTCCGAAACACCAACCCCTAAAGGCGGCCTTCTTCTGCGAGAAACATGGCGGCCCAGCGGTCCGTCGCCGCGGAGTACCGCGGCGACGGACCGGATCGCGACGAGCAATCAGGCCGCGACGAGCGCTCCTACGCTGCCCGGCGTCGCTGCGGCGTCGGCCAGGCATTGGGTCAGGAAGGCACGGGCACGCGACACACGCGACCGCACCGTTCCGACCGGGCAACCGGTCAGGGACGCGACCTCGGCATAGGACAGGCCGAGCAGTTGCGTCAGCAGGAACGCCTCCCGGCGGTCCGCCGGCAGCGTCCCGACCAGCTGCATCACGGCGATGCCCTCATCGAAACCGGGCAGCCCTGTCGGCTGGCTGTACTCGGCGGCGCCCTGCCAGTCGGCGACATCGGCGATGCGCGGTCGCACCGCGGTCCGCCGCAAACTGTCGGCCACCACGCGCCGGGCGATCGACAACAGCCAGATGCGGGCCGAGGACCGGCCTTCGAACCGGTGCAGACTCGCCAACGCGCGCAGGAAGGTGTCCTGTGTCAGGTCGTCGGCCGCTTGCGCGTCCCTCGCCAGATAGGTCACAAATCGGCGCACGTCGAGCTGGAGCGCTCGTACGAAGCGTTCACGTGCGTCACTGTCGCCCCGCGCGGCTGCAAGCGCGATGGCGGTCACTGTCTCGTCGGACATCACAGGCAAAGCAGGGGTCATGGCCCAGGTTCCTCTCTCGGATCCCGCACGGCGCATACCGGTGCGCCGACAGCGGACACGCCGACGGGGCACTCGCACGCGTACGAGAAGGCGGGAAAATGGCCGTGGCGCGACGGCGCGCACGGCGGCACGCCCTGGCGGCGGTCAGCCGCAGGGCGTGTGGTACCGGCTGTCATGCGACAGCGGGCGCTCCCGGAGGACCTCGAGACGTGAGGGCATGGGCGAGGAACTGGGGGCGCAGGCGCGCGACCGGGGCGCTACTGCGACGGATCGGTGAGGGGACGTCACAGGCGGGGCAGACGGCAAGGATCAGGCAGAGCGGGACGAATGCCCGGTCGGCCACCGAGCGCAGCACCCGAAACGCGGCCCGCTCACCCTGCGCCAGCCATACGCCGCACAGCAGGGCGGCCAGCAAGTGCGCGGCCGGCATCCCCCACGACGTACCCCCCTCCGTCATCCCGCCCAGGTGATGGACGCCGGACATGCCTGGTATGCCCGCCATGCCATGGGGCATCGCGGCGCCGTCGCCGGCGGCCGCCTGCAGGTGCGTGCTGTGCAACAGCCCAGCCCGGACTGCCAAGTCGTACGCGCGCGCGGCCTCCTGCGGCGACGGATTCCCGCACAGCATCTGTGCCCAGTCCGGCCCGCGCGCCGACGTGGCGCCGGGCATCGACACCGGACGGGCAAGTGACTGCGCCAGGGCGAAAGCTTGATGCAGACCTGCCTGCACGGTCACGGTCAGGACGATCACCGTGCGCCGCCGGCGCTCCGCGGCCGCGAAGGCCCACCCGGCCAGGCCCGTGCCGACACCGGCCAGTACGAGGGCCGGCCACGGCACGGGCACCCCCGTCATCAGCACGTGACCGGCAGACGCGAGCGTCACGCACACGGCCGCGAACATCGCGGCGCGAGATGCGCGAGCTACCCGCCTGACTGGCATGGCCACATCTTGCCCTGCCCTCGCGGGCCGCAGAACATCGGGGCGGTGAGAGATGCTGTCGGCGATGACCCGGGCCGGCCGTTCTGGAGCCGTTCCCGCATGGTGCGCGCCCTTCACATCAAGTGACCCATGAATGAAGGCAGGATGTGCCCTACGGAGCCTTTCCGTGGTTCCGTGCGGCGGCGAAGCAGGCCGGACGGGCGCGGACAGCCGCAGCAGCGTGGTCGGCGAGTGCAGGCGTTGATCTCTTCTGTTTGCCATGGCAGCCGCACCGAATGATGTCCGTCTGCGACGCTGCCACTCGCCTTACGAGGTGATGCGGTCCCAAAGAGCGCATCGGTGCTGCTCGGAGTAGTGGTGCAAGGGCAGGCTCCGTGTGCGCCCGGGCTCCAGGGCGCGGTATGTCCGGGTGCGGTCGAGCGGCTGCCAGCCGTGGTCGAGCGCGCCGGTGTGGTGAGGGGCGCGTATGAAGTCGCCCCAGGCGGCGCGCATGGACTGGGCCAAACGATGCTGTTCCGGGGTCATCTGCTCGGAGAAGCGGGTGCCGTGCGCGTCGGCGAGACGGGGGAAGAGGTAGGGCAGTTCGTAGGCGTGGGCCGCGGCGTAGTCGTAGTCCGCGGGTTGCTCGGACATGCGTGGGGGGTGTGGGTCCTGCAACTGGTAATAGTAAATGGGTTGTTGAAGGCCGATGGAGCGCGCGGTGCGCAGGGAGGTGCAGCCGCCCAGGCCGCGGGTGCCGCTGTCGGTGATGACGGCGGCGATCGCGTAGGCGACGGGGTAGGGCTGCGGGAAGTCGGCCGGCGCATAGGCGGCGGCAATGGCCTGGGCCGTGGCGGGGGTGCCGAAGACGGGCGCTCCGGTGGACAGTGGGGGCCATGACGGAGCGGTGGTGAGCCACCTCTGCCAGTCGGCCTCGGTGTCGTGGAGGTGGTCGGTGGCGAAGGCGCGTCCTTCTTCGCGATTGCTGCCCATGAGGACGGGCACGGCGTTCCAGCGGCCGGTGGCGATGGCGGTGGCCGGAAGCAGCGGCAGCGTGCCACTGATGTTGGGGGCGATGTAGTTCGTGTTGGCCAGCAACCGACTGACGGGGGCGGCGCGCAGGCAGGCCGCCGTCTGCCGTGCGCTGGTGTGGTCGCAGTGCAGGGCCGTGGTGATGGCGGTCGCTCGGGCCTGGGCTTCTTCGTAGGTGTCGACGTCGTGGATGCAGTCGTCGCTCTCGATGATGGCGGTGCTGAACAGGTCGCGGGACTGGGGCGAGGCCAACTGGGCGCAGACGGATCCGGCTCCTGCGCTTTCCCCGGCCAGCGACACCCGGTGCGGATCGCCGCCCCAGCCGGCGATGTTGGTGTGCACCCAGCGCAGGGCGGCTTGCTGGTCGAGAAGGCCGTAGTTCCCGGCCGTGCCGTGACGGGCCAGCGCGGGGGAGGCGAGGAAGCCCAGGGCCCCCAGACGGTAATTGACGGTGACCACGATGGCCCGGTTCTCCGTGACGAACTCGAGGGGGTCGAAGTCGTTGCCCGAGCCGCTCGTGAACCCGCCGCCATGCAGCCACGTCATGACCGGCAGGCGCTCGCCCGGCCGAGATGAGTGGGGTCGGTAGACGTTGAGGAACAGACAGTCCTCCGAGCCGACGCGCCACTGCTGGGGACAGGAGTCGCCTTTGTGGTCAGCGTCGCGTACTCCCCGCCAGGGGGTGTTCGGCGCGGGCGCCTGCCAACGCAGGCGGCCCAGGGGCGCGGCGGCATAGCGCACACCGAGCAATTGGTCGGTGCCCTGATCGGTGACGCCGCGCAGCACACCGTCCGGAGTGGTCAGCAGCAGCGACGCGCGCGTGGGGTGGGTCAGAGCGGCGGCCGGCGGCACGGTGGTGAGCAGCATGCTCACGGTGCACCACAGCAGGAGCAGCAGACCACGGAGTGCGGGACGTCTGCGGCGTGGGGGCATGGGGTCTCCTAGGGCGCCGGCGTGCGGTGAGCGGGGCGCCGCGGGGTCTGGCTCGCGGATCACCGTGAGCACATGGCCGGTCGGGGCCTTGCGGGCGCCGGGCTCCCGTACGGGACGGCCCGGCGGTGCGGGCCTGAGGTGTGCGATGGGTCGGGGCAGGCGTGTCGCCCGCGCAGATGACGGCACATCACATTGAGCGTGCGCTACGGAGGCCGAAGAGGGGCCTGCGCGCGTCGAAGCCGCTGCGATGGTGCTGCGGCGCCACCGCAGTGGAAGCGGGACGGTAGGTGGGGGCAGGCTTGTCCGGCAGCGGCAGCGGCAGCGGCAGCGGCGGCGATGGTGACAGCGGCAGCGATGGTGGCAGCGGCGGCGGCATGTCCGGGCAGGTCATGTGGCGAGGTGGGAGCGCACCCCTTGTCGGGGGCTCGCAGGGCGGCGTCAGCCCGGGTAGTCGGTGACGCGCGCGCTCATGGACGACGGGGTCACGGGCCCGCCTGTGTTGTTCACGACATGGTTGATGGTTCCCTTGCCACCGAGGGTGAGTATGACCATGTGGTGAAGCTTGACCTGTGGGGTGTTGGGAACTTCGAAAGCGCGCTCCGCGACGACCGTGGGGTTGGCATTGAAGAAGCAGTAACTGCCAAGGCCCCAGGCTTCGTGGGTGGTCACCGCGTCGCTGACTTTGTAGGCGGCGTAGCCTTTGGTGGAGCCGTTCATCCAGGCCGCCTGGTTCGGCGGGTCGTACGGCATCTCGTTCTGGAAGAAGTATGTACGGCCCCGCTCGCCGTTCCACAGCACTTCGTACTCCTGGTAGTGCTCGACGAACAGGCCGTACATCGTCACGTCGTCACCGTTGACGATCAGGCCCTTGGCCGCGGGGTTGGTGGTCCACCCAGTGAGGCTCCCACCGTTCATGTCGTGATCCGCGCGCCAGATCCACAGGTGATCGCCGATCACGTGGTTGCTGTTGATGATGAGGCTGCGCTGTGCCTTGCCCGCGTTCGCGCCGCCGACGCGGAGGAAGACGTCGTGCAGCGAGGTGGGGTTGGCCGAGTGGTCCGCCGTGGCACCGGCGGTGCCGATGCGGGCCAGGGCGTAGGAAGCGGTGGTGCCCGCGGAGATGATGATTCCGGCGATCTTGATGCCGTCCACGTCGTCGGTGTCCAGGGCGATGATTCCGTTGTCCGGGATCAGCGTGGCCAGCCCCAGTCCGAGTATCACGGTGTTCGCCTTGGTGACCTTCAGGGTCTCGCTGAGGTGGTAGACGCCCGGCGTGAAGAGCAGGTGCCGACCCGCGGCGAGCGCCGTGTTGAGTTCTTTCGCGGTGACGCCCGGCTTGGCGATGAGGAAGTCGCCGATCGGGATGGACGTGCCTGCCGGATTGCCCGCGGACCAGGAGGTGCCCTGGGTGTTGGTGCGCAGGGCAGGAACGAACACGGCGTAGTTGCCGGCCGTGTCGACGTACATGAAGGGCTTCTCGCGGATCACCGGTGTGCGGGTGACGCGGGTGTATGCGGAGCTGGGCCAGTTACCGGTCGGTGGGTTGTCGCTGCCCAGGAACATCATGTTCCAGTTGCCGTTGCCCGACCAGCCGTTCAGTGATGAGTTGCGGGTGAACCACTGCTGCTGGCCGCCGGGATCCACTGCCCCGTCGAACTTGCAGTCGGCGAGGTATCCGCCACTTGACCAGCCGCCGTCGTCGAGGAGGAGGCGGCCGCGCAGATGGATCCTGCGATAGGGGGCGGCCTGCGAGACGGCCCACCGGTCGACGCCGCCGGTGGGGGTGACGGACAGGTTCTCGGCACTGCGCCAGAAGTTGTGTGTCGCGTTGCCGTTGAACCAGTCCGCCTCGGCGTGGACGGCACCCCGGATGGTGACGTCGTCGGGAGAGAGCCCGAGGCCGGCTATCTGGGTGTAGAAGCCGATGTTGGCGTCCACGGCGTAGGTGCCCGGCTTGAAGAGCAGTGCGAAGCGCGAGCTGCCGAACTGGTTGGTCTGCTGCTGCGAGAAGACGGCGTTGAGCCGCGACTGGATCGTCGCGGTGGACATCGACGGGTCGAACACCGAGACGTTCGGGCCGAAGTCCGGGGCCGCTGCGGCCTTCTCCTCCGAGGCCGCGGCCACGCTGCCGACCGCCACTCCACCACCGGCGAGTGCGGCCGAGGCACCCAGCATCGCGGTGAGAACCGTCCGACGCTGCACACTGCCCTTCGCCGTGCGGGGTAACGGGCCGGTGCGCTCAAAGTCATTCATCGGGTCTCCATTTCGAGTGTGCTGCCGTGAAAACAGCAAGGGGGATGCCGGACCGGCCCGTGCAAGGCGGGCGGAAGTTCTGCCCGGTCGAGTCAACGGCCGCGACCATAGCGCCACTTCTTGGCTCCACAACATGTCTGCGAGGCGTTTTTTACGGAGGCATCGTTCACATCTTGATGCCAATTTCGGGCAGAAGGCACCGCTTGCCGCGGCCGACCGGAAACAAACATCGCAGCTCAGAAGAGGCAGGGGAGGAGCCGGAGCTGCTCGCAGGAGCCGGTCGGCGCAGCTTCATGAACTCAATGAACTCAATGACTCAACAACTGCAGGCGCTTGCTGCACACCGACGCCCTTGTTTCGCCCCATGCGGCGGGCTCGAGTGCGATCAGAGGAATTCTCGTCAACGCGTCTTCTGTCTGCCTGTGTCCGCTGCAATGCGCGCATTGTTCATATGCACATGACGCATGATGTACGGAGGCGCAGGATGTTCGAGCGCCTCCGGCGCCCACGTGACGCGGCTGCGTCACGGCGGAGACTCCCTCCCTGCATCGGCCCGCCTCATTGCGTTCATAAAGAAGATGGAGGGAGCGGGCGAACGGGCCGCGCGCTGGGCTCCGCCTCCCCATACACGTCTGACGTGCGCGTTCACGACCTCATGCGGCACAAGACGGCGCCCCTTTCACCCCCTTCGCGCCATCGGAAGGTGAAGGGGGTGGGCAACAATTCCGTCGCCGGGGGATGCTGCGGCGCGGCTCCGCGGAGTTAAGGTCCCGACGGCCGGTCAGGAGGAAGCCGCTGTCCCCGATTTCCGCTTCCCGCCGGCCGAGCCCTGGTCCGATGTCCCGAACGGAGTCCTCATGCGCCTGCGCACTTCCCCGCTCGTCGCCGCGCTCACGGCGGCCGTGGCCGCGATCGCCCTCACCGGGCCCGCCGCCGCGTCGCCCCCGCCCGAACGGTCCGTGTCCGGCGCCCCATCCGCGGGCTGCAACGCCGATCACCCGCAGTCGCGGCCACCGGCCGGGCGGAGCGTCGACCGTACCGTCACCGTCGACGGAGAACCGCGGACCTATGTGCTGCACGTCCCGGCCGGCTATGACCCGGCCACCCCGACACCTCTGGTCCTCTCCTTCCACGGGCACGGCCGTACCGCCGCCTACCAGGAGAGCCTCACCGGCATGTCGGCCCTGGACGCCCTCGTCGCCTACCCACAGGGCGTGGTGGGCACGGACGGCAAGACCGCCTGGCAGGGCGCCCCGTACTCGGCGGACGTCGACGACATCGCCTTCACCCGGGCCCTCATCCACCAGGTCGCGGACGAACTGTGCGTCGACGGGCGCCGCGTCTTCGCCGCCGGCAAGTCCAACGGCGGCGGCTTCGCAGCCCTCGTCGCCTGCCGCCTCGCCGACCGGGTCGCCGCCGCCGCGATGGTGTCCGGCGCGTTCTACCCGCAGGGCGGCGCGTGCCGACCCGGACGCCCCGTGCCCGTCCTCGACTTCCACGGGCAGGCCGACACCACGATCCCGTACACGGGGAACGCGGCCAAGGGGCTGCCCGCTCTGCCGGACTGGCTCGCCGACTGGGCCCGGCGCGACGGCTGCCGCGCCACACCCCACACCACCCGCGTCGAGGTCAACGTCGTCCGGCAGCAGTGGTCCGGCTGTGCGGGCAAGGCCGCCGTGGAGCACTACCGCATCGAGGACGGCGGCCACGTCTGGCCCGCCACGACCCCCAACGAGGACTCCGCCACCCCCACGACCATCGACGCGACCCCGCTGATCTGGACGTTCTTCAGCCGCCACCCGTTGCCGAGGCGCTGAGACGCCGACCGCCGCCACGCCTGCCCGCGCGGTGCGGCTCGTTGGTCAGGACCACGAGAACCAGTCGGCCCCGAGGTGCGGGCACAGCCGGCCCGGCGCATCGGCTGCAGAGGTGAAGGTGAAGGTGAGGGTGAAGGTGAAGATCAGCTCGAACCATCGCTCGTTGCCCGGGCCGGCGTCCTCGGAGGGGGGAGTTGGCGCGCCGCGTCACGGATGACGTCGCGCAGCCAGCGGTGCGCAGGGTCGGCATCGACACGCGGATGCCATGCCATGCCATAAGGGAAGGACAGCAGCTCCTGGGGCGCCTCGACCACCCGGTAGGCGCGGTTTCCGACGTACTGTGCGGCGGCCCGCCGGGGGAGTGTCGCGATGAGGTCGGTGCCCGGCAGAGCCAGCGGAACGGCTGAGAAGTAGGGCACCCGCAGACCGGCGAGCCGACGCACCCCGGCCTCGGACAGGCGCTGCTCGACCATCGCCTGCTCCCCTGCCAGCAGTGCCACGACCACGTGCCGGTACCGCGTGAACTCGTCGATCGCGAGCCGCTGCCCCTTGAACGGGTGGTCGTGGCTGAGGAGGCAGACGAAGTCCTCCTCGAAGAGGGTCTCCCATCGCAGCGGTGCCGGAGCCATGACGCCCGCGATCACCACATGGGTCCGTCCCTGTTCGGCGTCGGCGAAGCTGTCGTCCTTCAGGGCCAGAGTGTTGAGGGACATCCTCGGGCCCTCGTGGAAGACGCGTCGGAAGATCGCCGGTCCGAGCGCGCTGGTGGCGAAGTCCGTGCAGTGCATGCGGAACTCGTCGGTGGCTGTGGCCGGATCGAACCTGCCGCCGCGCAGCAGCGCCTCCAGCCGCGGCAGGATGTCGGACAGCTCGGCCTGGATCTGGCGCCCTCGCGAGGTGAGCTCATAGCCAGTGCGGGTGCGAATGAGCAACTCGTCCCCGAAGGTGTCGCGCAACCGCTGGAGCGTCCGGCTCATGGCCGACTGGCTGAGGAGGAAACGGTCGGCCGCGCGGGAGATGTGCCGCTCCTCCAGGAGTATCGCCAGAGCCTCGAGCAGATTCAAGTCCGCATTTCGCAACTGCGTCATGCGATCACCGTAGGACACGCTTATGCGTGCTGCGCATACGGATTGCAGGTCTCAGTGTATGCGTTGTGCGCATGGCGCAGGTGCGAGGAGTGCATGAAAACCTCCGGGAACTGAGACCGCTTCTTGCGCGACCAGTGGGTGTCAGGCGCTTACGAGCTGTTGCCTGGCATGAGCTGTCATTCGAGAGGTATCCACGTTGCTGTATTCCCGTCCTGCCGTAGCAGGCTTGACCGCGGTCCTGCTTCTAGGTGCCCTGGCGAGCTGTTCCTCGCCGCCTTCGCCCCCGCCCGCCTCGGGCGACGCATCCACCCGTGCTAGCGCGGCGGGCAGCGGCACAGGAAATGCGGAGCCCGCGTGCCCGGCAACGGCAAACACGCCGAGAACACCGCGACGTATCGTGACCATGGATGCCGGCGCCGCCGCGTTCCTGATTGCGTTGGGCCTCAAAGACAGGATCGTGGGGACCGCCGCGCCGGATTTCAAGGCGGACTTCTCCGGCGCGATGCGCGAGCAACTCGACGACGTGCCCGTGCTGAGTGGTGGACGGGGAGACAAAGAGACGGTCATCGCGGCCAAACCGGACCTCGTCACCGGCATCTCCCCGTACGAGTTCGGCTCCTTCGACGGCACCCCGACCTATGCGCAGCTCCGTGCCAATGGCATTGCCGCGCTCGTGGCCTGTGACACATCGCGCCGGCCCGTCACCACCATCGACGCCACCTACGAGTACATCCGCCACCTCGCCGACCTCTTCCACGTGCCAGGCAGAGGAAAGAAAATCATCGCCTCGATGAAACGCGAGGCGGCGGCCCGTACCTCCACCGTGGATGGGGCGCACAGAACTCCGGTCCTGACGCTCTCGGCTGTCCCGACCGGAGGGGCCGGGATCAACACCAGCGGCGGGGCGAGCCTCACGAACGGCGTGATCACGCTGGCCGGCGGACACAACATCGCGGCCTCCAAGGTCAGCAAGTTCGCCGCGCTGTCAGCTGAGGAAGTGGCGCGCCGCAATCCGCACGTCATTGTGGCGGTCACGGGATTCACCAGCAAGACGGATCGTCAACTCATCGATGCGATCAAATCGAGTCCGTTGCTCGCAGATACGGACGCCGTCAAGAAGGACCGTGTCATCGCCGTGCCCCAGCGCATCCTTTTGTCGCCCAGCCTCCTCAACCCGCGGGCGATTCGGGACGTGGCCGAAGCCGTGAAGGACGCTTCCTCATGACGGGGACCTACCGGATGGACGTGCCTTCTTTCGACTGGGAAGTGCTTCGTTTCTGGCAGCGACTGAGCGACCGCCCGTTGCAAGTGCGTACGGTCGGCTCCTGCCCGACGACGCCCGTGTGCGACCACGTGCGCCATGGTGACGCCGGAACGGTCGTGACCAGCGTGGGCGTGTCAGCCGGCATCGACATGTCCCTGCACTTGGTGCACCGCTTGGAACCAAGGGAGATGGCCCACTCCATCGCCCGTGCGATGGAGTACGCATGGCAGCCGACGTCCACCGTCTGACACCAGCCGACCCACACCACCAGGAGCGACGCCACCAGAAGCGGCGCTCATCGGGACTGCTCGGACGCACCCCGTTCCCCCTGACGGTCCTCACGCTTTCGGTCCTCACCGTCGCGGCCGCCGTGTGCGCCGTCGGCATCGGAGCAGTCGCCATCGCCCCCGACCAGGTTCTTACCGCGGTCATGCGCGGCATGCACGGCACCGGAACCACCGGCGACAGCTTCATCGTCTGGCAACTGCGCCTGCCTCGGGTCCTCGAGGCGCTGCTGGTCGGTGCGGGGCTCTCCGGTGCGGGCGTGCTGGTCCAGGTGCTGGTGGGAAATCAGATCGCCGACCCCTTCACCCTGGGGCTGTCCTCCGGCGCCTCTCTTGGCGCCGTCACCGTCATCACGACACTCGGGGTGGGCGCGGCCGCCGGCCTGACCCTGCCCCTGGGCGCCTTCACCGGCGCCGCCGCGGCCGGTGCCACCGTTTTCCTGTGCGCCACCTCACTGTCCGGACTCTCCGCATCCCGGCTCGTCATGGTGGGCATCGCGGTCGGCCACCTCCTGTCCGGCGTCACCTCCTTCCTGATCCTGCGTACGGGCGACAGCGAAGCCACCCAGCAGGTCATGTACTGGCTCCTCGGCAGCTTGTCCGGGGCCAACTGGGAACTCGTGCGCATCGCCACCCCGCCCGTCCTCGCCATGCTCCTGGCACTACCCCTCCTCGTACGCCGCCTGGACCTGCTCGCTCTGGGGGACGGCACAGCCGCGGCCCTCGGAATCCACCCGGGCCGCACCCGTATCGGCGTCTTCGCCGTGGCGGCCGTCCTCACCGGCACCGTGGTCGCCATCTCCGGCACCATCGGCTTCGTCGGCCTTGTCGTGCCCAACCTCGCGCGCATGCTGGTCGGCGGGCTGCACCGCAGGATCCTGCCCGTCGCCCTGCTGCTCGGCGCCCTGTTGATGCTGCTCGCCGACACCGCGGCCCGTACGTTGCTGTCCGGCACCGAACTGCCGGTCGGCATCCTCACAGCCGCCATCGGGGTACCAGCTTTCATCCTCGTCGTCCGCCACGCAGGCGGTGCACGATGAACGCCCTGACCATCCGGGGGCTGAGCGTCAGCCTCGGCAGGACACCCGTCCTCCACAACATCGATGCGCACATCCCCGCAGGCCGGCTCACCGCCCTGGTGGGACCGAACGGCAGTGGCAAGTCGACGCTGCTCGGCTCGATCACCGGCGTCGGCGGTGCCAGACGCAGTGGCTCCATCCACCTCGGCACCGAGGACGTCCTGCGCATGCGACCACGAGAACGTGCCCGGCGCATTGGGGTTCTGCCGCAGGAATCCGAGCCTTCCCCTCCGCTGACCGTCGCCGAGATGGTCGGACTCGGGCTCGCCACGATCCGGCCCCGTCGCTGGACACTGGAGTCCGGTCACGGCGTACGGCGCGCCGTTGATGCGGCTCTGCACCGCGCCGGAGCCTTCGAGCTGGCCGAGCGTATGGTGCACACGCTGTCGGGCGGCGAACGGCAACGTGCGCTGCTGGCGCGGGCGTTGGTGGCAGACCCGGAAGTGCTCGTCCTGGACGAGCCGACGAACCACCTCGACCTTGCCCACCAGTTCGACGTGCTGGACCTCGCCACCAAGGGAGGCCACACCGTCATCGCCGCCCTGCACAGTCTGGACCTCGCCCTCCAGTACGCCCAGCACCTCCTCGTACTCCAGCACGGCAAGGTGGTGGCTCAGGGAAAGCCCCTGCACGTGCTCGACCAGGACCTGGCACGCGAAGTCTTCAAGGTCCGCGGGCAGGCCGTACCGGACCGCTTCGAAGGCCGCCACCACTTCCTCGCATCACCCCTGCCCACCCCTCATGACGCCCGGCCGCAGGGGAACGAACCCCACGGTGGCTCCGGCACCGACAAAGAGCTGAAGTGACCGACCGATCCACCACGGGCACCACACCACATACACGACGCCAGGACACGACGCAGCGGCGGCGGTCGGCACCACCAGGAGAATCAGTGAGCCAGCTCCCCACAGGCGAGAGTTCTTCCACCCCACTACTCCCCGGCCCCCGCTCGCTGCTCCGCGGTCTGCCACCGCCCACCCTCGTCGGATTCGTTCTGCTGCTCGCGGTCGTGTTCGGCATCGCCTATGCCACAGGCCAGGCAGTCGGACCGGTCGCCCCCGGGATGCATGGCGCAGACGTCGGCAACGACCCGGGCGGGCATCAGAGCGAGCCGGAGCCAGGGGGCGGCATGGACATGGAACACGGAGGTGAGGGCTGATGGACACCAGCGTCGCACCGTCGATGACGGTCACTGACCTGTCGGTCGGCGGAATGACCTGCGCCGCGTGCGTGCGCCGGGTGGAGAGGAGACTGGCCACCATCGAGGGGGTCGCCGCCAGCGTCAACCTCGCGACGGGCATGGCCCGGGTGAGCCACCCCACCGACGTCAGCCCGCTGCAGCTCCAAGCCGCCGTGGAGCGGGCCGGTTACACCGCCCGGCTTCCCGAGCCGCAGGCGCAACGTGGACACGACGACGAGAAGCCCGACGAGGCACGCGCGGAACGGCAGCGGCTAATCGTTGTGGCCGTGCTGTCCACGCCGGTGCTCGTCCTGTCGATGCTTCCATGGCTGCAGTTCCGCCACTGGCAGTGGCTGTGCTTCATGCTGGCCGCTCCCGTCGTTGTATGGGGCGCGCGGCCCTTCCACGAGCGAGCCCTGAGCGGGCTGCGGCATGGCGCGGCAACCATGGATTCACTGGTGTCGCTCGGCGTCGTCGCGTCGTTCGGCTGGTCGGTGTACGCGCTGTTCGTCGGCGGGGCGGGGCAGGCCGGGATGCGCATGCCTTTCACTTTGGTGCCGTCCGGCTCCGAGGGGGCCGCACATCTCTATCTGGAAGCCGCGGTCGGTGTACCGCTGTTCGTGCTGACCGGGCGTTTCCTGGAGGCACGGGCCCGACGGGACACGGGTGCCGCCCTGCGGTCCCTGGCCCGCCTCGGCGTCAAGGAGGTGGCGGTACGCGACGGCCGCGGCGAGCGGCTGCGGCCCATCGAAGAACTGACCGTAGGAGACGCCTTCCTCGTACGTCCCGGGGAACGCATCGCCACCGACGGCGTCGTCCTGGAGGGCAACTCGGCCATCGACCAGGCGTTGGTCACCGGTGAGAGCGAGTTGGTGGAGGCGGGACCCGGCGACGCGGTGATCGGCGGCACGGTCAACGCCGGGGGACTGCTCCTGGTACGGGCCGCATCTGTCGGCGCCGACACGCAATTGGCGCGCATCATCGAGCTGGTGTCGCAAGCACAGGCGGGCAAGGCGCGAGCCCAACGACTGGCGGACTCCGTGGCCGGGGTGTTCGTGCCGGCCATCCTCGCCCTGGCGGTGACGACGCTGGGCTTCTGGCTGGGCGCAGGCGCAGAGCCTCAAGCCGCGGTCACTGCCTGTGTGGCGGTACTGGTGGTGGCCTGTCCGTGCGCTCTGGGACTCGCCACACCGACGGCGATCATGGCCGCGACCGGCCGGGGCGCACAGATGGGCGTGCTGGTGACCGGGCCGCAGGCGCTGGAGGGCTTGCAGCACATTGACACAGTGGTGCTGGACAAGACCGGCACGCTGACCTCGGGGCACATGAGCGTCGTCGCCGTCACGGTCGCGCCCGGCGGGCTCGCGCCGCAGGAGGTGCTGCGCCTTGCCGCTGCTGTGGAGGACGCCTCCGAACACCCGCTGGGCCGTGCCATCACAGTGCACGCGGTACGCACCCTCGCCGACGAGGTCCTGCCACGCGTGCGCGACTTCGAGGCCATGGCGGGTTTCGGTGTGCGGGGCCGTGTCGAGGGGCGCCTCGTTGAGGTGACCACTGTCACGGACGGTCTCCCCGACGTGCTCATGGCAGCCCTGCGCACCGCCGATGAGGGCGCCTACACCGCCGTACAGGTGCGCGTCGACGCGGCGACAGTGGCGCTGATCGCGGTCGGGGACGTGGTTCGGCCCGGCAGCTTCCAGACCGTGGACCGACTGCGCCGCCTGGGCATAAGGCCCATCCTGGCCACCGGCGACAGAGAGAGCCCCGCTCGTGCGGCTGCCGCCCACCTGGCCATCGACACCGTCCACGCGGCCTGTTCGCCGAAGGACAAGGCCGCACTCGTCGCGGAGCTCCAGTCCGAAGGACACCGGGTGGCGGTCGTCGGTGACGGGGTGAACGACGCCGCGGCACTGGCTTCAGCAGACGTGGGGATCGCCATGGGCACGGGTACGGACGTCGCGATCGGCGCGGCCGACGTGACGCTGCTGCGCGGCGACGTCGAGGCGCTCGCCGACGCCGTCCGGCTCTCCCGTACGACGCTTGCCACGATCCGCGCCAACCTGGCGTGGGCGTTCGGCTACAACGTCGTCACGGTGCCGCTGTCCATGGTCGGCCTGCTCACTCCGATGCTGGCCGCCGCAGCGATGTCGGCCAGCTCCGTACTCGTGGTCGCCAACAGCCTGCGGCTGCGCACCTGGCAGGCCGCGCCTGTCTCGGTCCGTGCACAACGCAGGCGCGCGCAACAGTCGAGGAACCAAGGGTGAACACATCCGCATCACAGAAGCCGCCGTCCCAGCCGAACCGTCAACTCAGGAAGGCCCTGTCCGCGGCAGCGCCTTCCGTCATGGCGTGTGTCGCGGCGCTCGGTGGGCTGAGCGCCTGGACCACACTCGGTTACGCCGGCACCCCGCCCGACCTGGCCGTGACGAGAGCCCGCGTTCTGCAACCGACGGGCGGTACTCCGGAGACCGCGGCGTTCTTCCGCATAAGCAACAGAGGTACGTCGTCCGACGACCTGCTCAAGGTCACCTCTCCGACGGTGTCGAACGGGGTTGCGCTGAGTCGACACCGAATGACACCGCAGGGCGCCGCTTATCGAGATGCGGCGGATCGGTTGCCGGTGCCCGGCCGCGGCACGCTGGACATGTCGCCGATGTCGAGCGACGTCACGGTTCCCGCTGATCAGAACTGGCGTACCGGCGACCGGATTCCGTTCGTGCTGTGGTTCAGACACAGCGCTCCGGTTCGGGTGGACGCGGAAGTCGTACGGCCCGGAACAGCTATCGGCTGACGGGTCGGCGCGTTCCGGCGCGAGCCGCCTCCTCCTCCTCCTGATGAGCCCGGGGCGATGTCAGAGGGGCCGCGTCCCGCAAGAGAGTCAGGAAGCGGTCCACGAGGCCGTGCGGTTGGCTGCGCAGATAACAGGTCAGCTCGCGGAAGCGTGCGGGCCGGCACGGGACAACGGCGGCATCAAGGCCCGCGGGTACGGCATTGTCCGGCAGCAGGGCGGGCCCTACGCCGGCGGCCGCCAGCCGCGCCGCCGCGTTGACCTGCCAGGTGCGTACTGCCGGAATCGGCCGGAAGCCCTCGCTCGAACAGTAACCTGAGATCAAGTCGTTGAGACCGTGCCCCTGGCCGAACAATACCCAGCCCTGGTCCGCCAGGGTGTGCAACTCGACGGCCGTGGCCCGCGCCCCGGTGGCTTCATCCAACAGGGGATGGCCATGGGGGAGGACCACCACGAACTCCTCGTGTCCCAGGGAGAGGACCGGGCCGTCCCAGGCGCGGGGCCGCGGGCCGATGGCCAGGTCGCCCAAACCGTTGCGCACCTGCTCCTCCAGCACATCGCGGTGGCTGAACTCTTCGAGCCGCACGGGGCACTGTGGGTTCTGGTCGTGCCAGGTCCGGATGACGTCGGGCAGCACACCGGCCGCGACCGAGGAGACGGTGGCGATCCGCAGTTCGGCTGATTCCCCGCTGACGGCGGCCCGTGCGGAACGGTAGGCGCGTTCCGCACCGCGCAGTGTACCCAGTGCTTCCGGTAGGAAGGCGCGGCCGGCGGGAGTGAGCTGCATCCCCCGTGGGAGCCGTTCGAACAAGGGGCCGCCCACCCGCCGTTCAAGCGCTTTGAGCTGCTGGGACAGGGACGGCTGGGCGATACAGAGACGTGCTGCTGCCCGGCTGAGAGAGCCCTCTTCGGCCACCGCCACAAAGTACTCGAACTGCCTCAGGCTCATACCCTCACCTTACGTATAGGTGGAGCCTATGTGTATGCGTAGGAAGAAAGTCTTAGACTTGCCACACGGGCCGAGCCATTCTCAGGACATGGGTAACCGTCACATCACCGGAACCGCGGCCCGCGACGCCGCGCACCACAGGCCGTCGGAGGCCGAGGCCGCGCAAGGGAGTCTCAACCGGCAGGTCGGCACCCGCCTCCTGTTCGAGAACAGCGCCGTGCGCGTGTGGGAGGTCGACCTCGAGCCCGGTGCCCGGGCACCGCTGCACTGCCACGCCCTGAACTACTTCTGGACCTGCACCGAGGCCGGCACCGCCCAGCAGTGGCAGCACACCGAAGGGGAATGGCGGATGCGGCGCCGCTCGTACGCCGTCGGTGACACGGAGTTCTTCTCGTACAGCAACGTGTCGCCGGTCGTGCACGACCTGTACAACGACGGCGACACCACGCTCCGCTTCGTCACCGTAGAGCTGTCGACATACATGTAACTCCCCGTCCCGGCTCCGTCGACCCCGGTCGGCGGGTCGCCCCCATCACGCCCGGAGATGTGCCATGACCATGCGCCTGTCCATGCACAACTGGATGCGCTCGGAACCGCTGGAGGTCACCGTCGCGCGGCTCGCCCGGTGCGGTTACGACGCCCTGGAAATATCCGCCGACCCCCGCGGCACCGATCTCGCCCGGACCGCCCGGCTGCTCGAGGAGCACCGTATCGCCTGCGCCGGCGGCCTGGCGCTGTTCATGGGTGGCCGCGATCTGATCCACGAAGATCCGTTCATCCGGCAGGCCGGCCTGACCTACCTGATCGAGACCATCGACTTCGTCGCGGCACTGGGCGGCACCTTCGTCACCGTGCCTTGCACGGTCGGCAAGCTGGTACCGATGGCCGACCCACATCTGGAGTGGGACTGGTATGTCGCCTCCCTGCGCGAGGCTCAGAAACACGCCGACGACCACGGCATCAGGCTCGCCATCGAGCCGCTGACCCGCTACGAGACCTATCTCATCAACCGGGCCGATCAAGCCTTGCGCCTGGCCGAGGAAGTGGGCGAGACATGCGGGATCTGTCTGGACATCTTCCACATGAACATCGAGGAAGCCGACTGGCGAGCCGCCATCCGCGATTGCGCGGGCCGTCTGGTGAACTTTCACGTCGCCGAGAACAACCGGCTGGCACCAGGATCGGGAGCGATCGACTGGGCGGCGCTGCTGCGCGAACTGAACGCGGCGGGCTACGACGGTCACCTGTCCGTCGAGTTCATGCCCGCTCTCGACCGTACGCCCCTGTCCCAGAGGCAGATCGCCGACGCCGCCGAGGGATCCCTCAGCCAAGGAATGATCAAGTGGCTGCGCGACCATGCCTCGGGCGTGCTCCCCGAGGACCTCTACGAGGCATACACCGCTCAGTCGGCCGACGTCCTGCGCCATCACCTCGCCCAGGTGGGCACGGACGTCTGAACAAGCCTCCGCCGGGGTGCAGTTCCCCCTCCGCGCCCCGGCGGATCTCCCGCGTCTGCCGCTCGCCCGGCATGACGTGCTGCGCCCGCATTCCGATCGCACGGTGCAGGAGGCGCTCCTCGGACGGCCCTGGGTGACGTATCCGCACGCGAAACGAAGCCCTCGAAGGTCCAGCAAGCCCCGGACGCGCCTGATGCATGTGCGTGTTCCGCAGTACAAATGTGTGCAAGGAGTTGTTGTCGTCGTGTCCTTCTCCCCTTCTCGCCCGGCCTTGACCGTAGGTTCGATCGCTCTGTCGTTCCACCGCGGCGTCGCCGCCGTCACCACACGCGTTCTTGAGTCCTGCGGTCATCGGGTGGACATCGTGGAAGCGCCCCATGAGCAACTTTTTCGTCTCCAGGACGAGGGCCGCGTCGACATCCTGCTCTCCGCGTGGCTGCCTTCCAGCCACGACACGTATCTGTCCCCATACCGGGAACACGTCCGGGTCCTGGCACCGCAGTACCGGCCCTACTGCGTGTGGGCGGTGCCGTCCTACGTCCCCGAGGAGCAGGTCGGGGAGGTCACCGACCTGACACGGATGGAGGTGGCCGACCGGATGTCGAAAATCATCGACGGCATCAACCCGGGCGCCGGCATCAGCCGGTTCTCCGCTCGGATGGTGCGCGAGTACGGTCTGGACGAGTTCGGTTACGCCTTCGCAGCCGGTAGCGAGCCGGACTTCTGTGCGCGAGTGGAGCGCGGGATCGCCGCCCGCGAATGGTTCGTCGTTCCGCTGTGGCGGCCGCAGTACCTCAACCGCTTGTACGGGTTGCGTGCCCTGAGGGAGCCCAAGGGTTTGCTGGGTACGGTGGACGACGCGAGCCCGGTCATCAGACGCGACGCGCTGGACCGCATGCACCCCGACGCGGTCACCCGGCTGGAAGCTCTGCGCCTGGGAAACGAGGGCGTCGAGGAGATCGACGCCCTGATCAACGTGAACGGCCTCACCCCGCTGCAGGCCGCCGACCGGTTTCTTCTCTCGCGCGCTTAGTAGGACCCCGTTGAGTCGGTGCTGATCTGCGGTTTCTGGGCAGGGGCTGCTGACAGGTGATGCAGATGCCGGTCCAGCACCTCAGGGTGTCCTGGAGCATGTCGAGGACCTGGTAGAGAGTCAGACCGGTGCGGAGACTTTTGCGGCGAGCCGTGGTTCGGTCAGGAAGGCGTGGGCGGCGGTCGCGAGGGGGGACGTGGTGATGCCGGCCGGCCCAGGAACGGCCCTCGAAGTGGTCCAGGCCCAGACCGTGCTTGAGTTCGCGGTAGGCGTGCTCGATGCGCCGGCGGACTTCGCGGCTCGGTCCTGACGCCCGTATCCCGCCCGCGAGCGCCGACCGGTGACGCAGCGGTACCGCGCAGCGCACCGTGCCACCCGCAAACCTTCTGCGGCCGACACGCCTCCGGCACCTGCTCGCCCGGCTGACCGACAACACCGCCGCTTCGCCCGTGCCTGTCGATGCTTCTTGGCGCACCTGCGACGTCGACCGCGCCTCCGGTCACGCCATGCTCCCGCCAACCACGTCGGCCTTTGGACGGTGAGTGACCGCGCCTGCACGTCGAGACCTTTGCGAACAGTGAGCTGGTTGTGGCGGTGCCGTCGACCGGAGCTTTCGCCGGCCGCACCGCGGTGCACGTCGACGAACTGGTCGACGCCCCGTCCTGGTTGCGCTGCCCGCCCGGCTGGTAGCGATGTCGGTCACCGAGGTGACCAGCGAACCCCGTCCGGGGAAAGCGCGCCGTCGGGCCCGCACCGACACGGGCTGGCTCTGCCGGCCGTCGTCAGGCCGTGCGGGCGCGCAGGCGGCGCAGCATGCGTGCGTCCTGGAAGCCGACCGAGCGGGCGGCGGCGTCGACCGTGGCGCCGTGGCTGATGAGGTGCTCGGCGCGTTCCAGGCGCAGGGTCTGCTGGTAGCGCAGCGGGGTAAGGCCGGTGGCGCGGTTGAAGAGCCGGGTGAGGGTGCGTTCGCTGACGCCGACGGCCGAGGCCAGGTCGGGCAGCGGTAGCTGTTGGTCGAAGCGGGTGTCGATGAGGTCCTGGACGCGGTGCACGGTGTCGTCGAGGTGGGACCGGTGCCGGAACATCGCGCTGGATTGCGGCTCGTGGCCGTTGCGGCGGGCGTAGACGACCATGTCCCGGGCGACCTGGGCGGCGGCGGCAGGCCCGTGCCGGCCGGCGACGAGGTGCAGGGCCAGGTCGATGCCGCTGGCGATGCCGGCCGAGGTGACCACCCGGTCGTCGGCGGTGAACAGAACGTCGCGGACGACGACCGCTCCCGGGTGGCGCCGGGCAAGCTCGTCCTGCACGTCGTGGTGGGTGGTGCAGCGGCGGCCCTTGAGCAGGCCCGCCCGCCCGAGTGCCTCCGCGCCGGCGCAGACGCTGGCCACGGTGCCGCCCCTGGCGTGGTGGTCCCGCAGGACCCTCAGGGAGGCGTCGGCCATGTCAGGCGAGTCGGCAAGGGTGACGGCCCGCCAGCCGGGGACCACGATCAGGTCCTCGGGACCGAGTTCGGGCCAGTCGGGCCCGGCCACCAGAGGCAGCCCCTGGGCGGTGGGGACCTGCTGCCGCTCGGCGACATAGGTGAGGGTGTAGGGGTGCCCGAAGTCGGCTGCGGTGGAGAAGACCTGTGCGGGGCCGGCCAGGTCCAGCAGGTGGACTCCGGGCACCAGGAAGAAGACGACGTGGCTCACTATTCGGTCAGTGTGCCTGAAGATCCGCCGCGGCCTCCACCTCGTCGACCGTCGCGATGGTGGCGAAGCGGCCGGCGAGCGCGTATTCGGTGCGCCGGACGACCTCGTCGGCGGGCAGGGTACGGGGGTCGGCGAGCAGTTCGGCGACGCTCCGGTCGGTGGGGGCGTCGCGATGCGGGATCGGGTGGGTGGCGGTCGCGTCGACGACGAAGGTGACCACGTAGCCGAGGTCGCTCGCGACGCGTGCGGTGGTCTCCACGCACTGCTCGGTGCGAATGCCGCAAAGGGTGAGTTCGCGGACCCCGTGCTCGGTGAGGAGTTGCTGCAGGTTGGTGGTGGTGAAGGCGTTGTGCGAGGTCTTGTGGATCAGTGGCTCGCCGTCCTCCCGCTGCTCCAACTCCTCCAGCAGCCGGACGTGACCGAGGGCCGGATCGAAGGCACCGTCGCTTCCGGGCTCGGAGTGCAGTACCCACACCACCAGGTCCCCGGCCCGGCGGGCCAGCCGGACCAGTCGGTTCACCTTGTCGGCGATCTTCGGGTCGGAGATCGCTTCCCACAGCGGACGGGCGCGGAAGGACTCCTGGACATCGATGACGATCAGTGCTCGGGTCATGTCCCAAGCCTGAGCTGTGCGGATGGGGCGGCGACAGGCCGCATCGGGTCCCGAAGCGGACCGATTCGGTCACTGATACCTGCGGTCGCGCTGCTCGTCGGAGGACTCGGCCATCAGGCGCAACCAGTTTCCGGCCCTGGGTCTCCCGGGACGGATCCCTGGCGTCGCCTGAGAAGAACCGTCCAAAAGTGGCCGACCCGGGCGCTCAGTCACAAGTGGAATCCCGCGCGGCCGCGCCGGGTGGGGGAGAGGGCGGACGTACGGCAAAGCGGCCGCCCGCATCAGGAAGGTGAAGCCAGGCAAGTGGGGGACGTCGGCTGCTGCGAGATCGGGACGGGCGCGGTGCCGGCGGGCGGGGTGACGTCGGCGGTCGGAGGCATTACGGGCGACGTCAACGCCGACTTCTACGACCAGGCTGGGTTCGACGAGCGTGACGTCCGGAGTGTCGCGGCTGCCCCATCCGGCGCCTAAGGTCCAGCCCGTCCACGGCTGCCCGGGCTGCCCGGCCACGAGCCGAGGGGCGACCGCGATGCTCCGGCCGTGCGGGGCAGGGTGGTGCGGCCGACGTACCGCACCGCCCCTCCCCGTCCTAGCGGCCCAGCAGCAGCGTCCTGGGTGTGGTCAGGGGCCCGGTGACGGCGCGGACGATTGCCTCGCGGACCTTGTACTTCTGCCGGCCGCGCACCGACGGCTGGCAGAAGTCGTCCAGCCGCTTGAGGACCCCACCTCCATCCTGGTCGGGGATCTGCCTGTACGGGCCACTGGTGCGGGGCCGCCGCGAAGACTCATACGCCTCTTGTGCCGGGCGCAGGGGCCTGGGCCATCTCGGCCGCTTGGCGCAGGGCCTCGATCATGCTGCCGGGATCGGCGCTGCCGGTGCCGGCGATGTCGAAGGCGGTGCCGTGGTCGACCGAGGTGCGGATGACCGGCAGTCCGACGGTCAGGTTCACCCCGGCGTCGAGTCCGAGCACCTTGACCGGCCCGTGGCCCTGGTCGTGGTACATGGCCACGATCAGGTCGTAGTCCCCGCGTCCTGCGAGGAAGAAGGCGGTGTCGGCCGACAGTGGCCCATGGGCGTCTATGCCCTCGGCCCGTACAGCCTTCAGCCCTGGAACGATCTTCTTCTCTTCCTCGCCGTACCCGAGCAGGCCGTTCTGAACCGGCGTGCGGGTTGATGTCGCACACGCCGATGACGGGGGCCGCGATCCCGGCGCGCACCATGGCCTCGTGGCCGCGGCGTACGGTACGGGCCACCAGTCCAGGTTCGATCTTCGCGACCGCATCGATCAGGCCGATGTGCGTGGTGACATGGATGACCTTGACGGTCGGGGTGGCGAGCATCATCGACACCTCGCCGGCCTGTGCCAGTTCGGCGGCGACGCGCACGTACTGGAAGGCGGCGTCGCCCGCCACCGGCGAGACCTGGCCCCAGGGCAGGTCGTCTGGGAGCAGACTGTGGTCGATAACGTCGATGCGCCCGGGAGAGGAGGATGCCTGGGCCGGAGAGGCGACGGTGACGATCTCGGTGGTCTCCGCCACGCCGAGGAGCCGGGCCGCCTTGCGCAGCCGCTCGGCGTCCCCGATGACGACGTGGCGGGATCGCTGCCGGGTCTTCGCGTCGCGCAGCGCGCCCACGATCACCTCGGGGCCGATGCCCGCTCCGTCTCCCATGGTGACCGCGATGACGGGGAGGGGGCGGTGTCGGTGTGGGCGACAGAAGGCTTCACGTGGTGGCCTTCCGTTTCGGTGATCGGTCGGGGGCATACAGCAGGCGGGGTGTTCAGGGGGCGGACATCAGGGCAGATGCGCGGATGCCAGCGCTCGCACGATGTGCCGCAGCGAGTCGGCGTCGCCGAAGCTGCCGGGGCGGGTGACGACCGTGCGGCCGTCGGGTGTGGCGCAGAGCACGGCGCCGTGGTGGATCTGACCGAGAGGTTCGAGTTCCCTCACGCCGAGGGCGTCCAGGGTGCTGCGCGAGGTCTGGCCACCGGTCAGGACGAGGTCGAGGGTGACGTCGTGATGTGTGACGGCTGAGGTGACGGCGGCGGCCAGGCGGGCCGGGGACGCACGGGTCCGGTGGCACCGCAAGCGGCTCGGCGGCGAAGGGGGATCGGGCGGGGGGCGGACATCGTCCACTGGGGCAAGGATCAGGTGATGGTGTGGGAGGTCAAGCAGGCCAGCGACCCCGTAGAAGAGGAGGGAACATGCCAACTGGCCTGCCCAGGGTTGCACTTGCAGAAGATGATCGACGCGGCCGGAGACGGCCGGCGGGTGGTCGCCGGCGCCGACATCGTGCCGGAACTCGGTCCGACGCCCAGCACCGGCAACCCGGCCGGGAAGATCACTGCACGCTCGACGAAAGGCGGCATCAGCACTCACACCATCCGCCGCGACGACGACGGCGACCCACTGTGCCCGCCCATCGGCCGGGCACGTGAAGTCCGGGCCCGGGGCGGCCGGTCCGTCGGCGCGGCGTCGCCGTGGTCCGGTGGACGGCGAGGGGTCAGGCCCAGGGCTGGGCCACGGCCCAGCTGGTGTCGTCATTCCAGGAGGTGGCGCTGTCCCACTCGTGGGACCCGCCCTGGCTTGCGATATAGACGCCGTAGTTGTAGTGGCGCAGGAAGTCGCTCGGGTAGTTGGCCGAGCGGAAGGAGTAGCCCTGGCCGTTGTGGCCGCCCTCGGTGCAGAAGGTGGCGTCGGCGGCGAACTGCGCGGTGCCGTCGCTGGTGTTCAGCCGCGCTGTGAAGTTCGTATGGCGCAAGTACTGGCCGGGCCTGTCGGCGGATTCGAAGGAGACGCAGGAGGAGTTGGCCAGTCCTGCCCGCACGGTCCAGGTGGCGTGCGACTTGGCGGTGGCACTGCTGGACGCGGAGACCGGCGCGATGGAGACGCCGGCTCCGGCGTCGTCATGTGCGAGGTAGCGGTCGGTGCAACATGCGGTGGTCGCCCGCAGCGAGACTTTCGAGCCAGGTGCGGGTCCGCCTGAGGGCGATGTCGTGTAGCCGGCCGCGTTGATATTGGCCTGGACCGCGTTCTCGGTGGCGTCCGTGGGGTAGCCGGAGGTCATGACGCCCTCGTAGAAGGTGCCGGTGGCTCCGTGGCTGTTGTCGCCGCCGATGCCGAGGATGATGGCGCCTTCCTTCTTCATCGGGTTGTAGCCCGGGGCATTGGGGCGGGCCCCGTTGTAGAAGGTGGACAGGCCGCCCGACTGGGCGTTGCCGCCGCGGATGGCCCAGTGATTGGGTTCACCCTTGACGACGGCGGTCAGGAACCGGTGGCTGATGCTGGGGTCACCGGCGTTGTAGCCTGGGTTGACGCCGGAGAAGAGCCCGTTCTCGAGGTCGGCCATGATCCAGGGGCCGTTGCCCGCGCCGTAGCCCCAGACCTTGATGTTGCCGAAGTAGATGGCTTCCATGGTGCCGTTGCCATTGTCGCGGCTGTTGGTCTCGGCGTTGCCGTAGTCGAAGCAGCAACCGCCGTTGTAGTGCGTCCCGTTGAGGACGGCGTACATGCCTTCCGGCTGGTCGCCCTTGGCGATGCCGTTGGTGTTGTTGTTGCGGTATCCGGTGCCCGGGGCAACATAGACGCCGTAGGCCCTGTGCCCGCCCACGGTGATCGGCGCAGCGGTGGCGTCGGCGAGGTTGTCGTAGCCGCCCGGAGCCGGGCCGGGAAAGCCGCCGGGGGGAGCCTGGGTGAGGCGGTTGTTGCGGCCGGACTGGTCGTAGATGACGGTGATGACACAGGTCGTCCCGGCGCAGAAGGAGTCCTGCGCGGCTGCGTTGGCGACTCCGCCCGTGTTCAGTACGCCGATGTCGCGGGTGGTGTTGTCCGAGGCCCGCCTCACCTGGTACAGCGCACCGTTGTAGGCCGAGAACAGGGCGCGCGTCGTGCTGTGCGCCGCGACGCAGGGCGTTCCGCCGGACGCGTAGAGATCGCACGGCCCCGAGGCGGCGGCCGGTTCGGCGGCCGCGGTCGCAGCGGAGTGCTGTCCCGCCGGCGGTTCGCTCGTACCGCTGGCGGATGTCTGACCTCCCAGCAGGGCGGCGGTCAGTCCGATTCCTGACGCCAGGACGGCGAGCGTTCGTCCCCGACGTAAGCGACCTAAGATCAACGACATGTCTCTCCTCGTGGAGGGCGCAGGAAGATGTCACGGCCGGCGGAAGTCGTGCACAGGGCAAGGGGTGCGGGAATGTCGACGCCTGTTCAGCACCCACCCACCTCAGTTCCGACCGAAGCCAAGACACTGCAAGCCGCGCGTTCGATATTTCGGTCATTGAACGAATTGCCGGACGGTCGTTGATGGTTACGGGACTGCATGGCCCTGTCAACGCTTTCTGCACGCTCGCATCGAGACGCCGACGGGGGAGGTGGGATCCCGATTGTCTGCCGGCAGGCGGCAGGGCTTGGGGCTTGTCACTGAGAAGGCAGCCTGGCTGAAACGATGCCCTACGTGGTGAGGCGGACGAGGCGTTTGTAGCAGCACAGGGTGACGGCGAGACCGAGGAAGGCCAGGTACTACTCGGCAGACTTGACGGCATCCCTGTCTACCTCGTCAACGCCCGGCAGGACATCGTCGCCTGGAACGCGGCAGCCGCGACTCTGGTCACAGACTTCTCTCGTCTCACACCCGACGAGCGCAACGTTACGCGCATCTCGGTGAGATGCCGGGGCACCCTCTGCACCGGCGCGCCCGGTTCGGAGTCCGATTTTGCTCAGCAGGTAGCTGCCCAATTGCGCGCAGCCGACGTTCGGTACCCCACAGACAACGTGCTTGCAGAGCTGATCAACGAGTTCGCGACCCACGATCCGGCTTTTGCGAGCAGCTGGCGCGATCACGCTGTGCGCCCCGTGCCCGGCGTGCGCAAGAACCTGCGTCCCCCCACGCTGGGCGAGCTGGAGATCGACCGGCACACCCTCACCCTGCCCGGCTCAGGTCTCTGCTCCGTCCGCCGAGGTTGGGGGCGTACTGGTGGAACCGTAGCCTCGGGACGGAGAACTGCCCACTCCGCAACTCCACACGCCTGTGTCGTCATACCTCACCGCAGGTTCAGACGTGCGACCAGGACAGCGGGGTCGGGCCGCGCTGGTCGGCCGGTGCAGGGAGATCCGCCCCCTCCGGTTCGCCGAGGACGTCCTGGAGCATCAGGGTGTTCCCGTACACCAGGGCCGATTCGTCCGCCCCCACATCTACGCACTGGGCCGTCACTGCTTCCAGCTCCTCGACCTGCCCGGCGGAACACGGCCCCTGCGCGACAGGAACGCCTCCGACGACCAGTGAGCGCCGGGAGCAGGCAGGCCACGGGACTTCGCCTCGCACACACCAGAAGCTGTTCCATTGACCAGAGCACGTGAAGGCTGTGCCCTAACCGGTGTGGGCCTGGACACCGGTCAGGGCACAGCCTGTTCGCCGCCCTATACGGCTTGGGCCGTGGGCAGGATGGTCAGTTCGCTGACGTTGACGTGTCGGGGAAGGGCGCTGATGAAGGCAACGGTCTCCGCGATGTCGGTGCTGCGCAGGCACTCGATGTCCTTGAGCAGGCCGGCCATCATGGTGCTGGCGTCGGGGTCGGTGACATGGTCGGGCAGTTCGGTGTCGACCATGCCGGGCTCGATGGCGCTCACCCGCACGTTCTTCCGGCCCAGTTCAACGCGGAGGAGACGGGTGAGGTGGCTGATGTACGCCTTGGTACCGGAGTAGATCGAGAACTTCTCCAGAATGCGTGTCGCCGCGATGGAGGAGGTGTTGATCAGGTCGGCGGACTTTCCACGCTCAGCGCTGGCAGTCAGGTGGGGGAGGAAGGCGGCGATCACGTTCATCACTCCCGTGACGTTGAGATCGATCTGCCGCTGCCAGTCCTCGACCTTGAGCTCGTCGATGGCAGAGATCAACTGGACGCCCGCGTTGTTGAACACCAGGTCCGCCGTTCCCAGCGTGTCCGCCACCTGGTCGGCGGCCGTTCGGACGGCCGACCGGTCGGTGACGTCGACGGACAGGGGTATGGCCTTTCCGCCGGCCGCGGTGATGTCGTCGGCGAGGGAGGTGAGCTTTTCCTGCCGACGTGCGATGACGGCGACAGAGGCCCCGAGTTCGGCGAGCCGGCGGGCGGTGGCCGCCCCCATGCCACTGGAGGCTCCGGTGACCACAGCCACACGGCCGTCCAGCGGCCGACTGGTAAGCAGGTACGTCATGACGAGAAGTACTTCCTGTTGCTCGGGATGCGTTTGGTGGTCAGGCGGCAGCGTCGTCGCAGGCCGTGGCGGCGGACTTGTCCTGCCAGGCCGCGAGGTCGTCCTGAAGGCTGCGGATCTTCACCAGCTGGCGCTCGATCGCGTCGCGCCCCAGGGCCAGGTGCCCAGGCAGCTTGTCCTGGCAGGTCACCTCGTAGATCAGAGCCGCGCCCTTGACGGGATCACCGAGCTGGGTGTGGTTGGCGGTATCGACCCAGTCCAGCGTGGCGTGGGCCGGCGTGCCGTCGTAGGCGGGGATACGCTCGGCCGCGGTCGACAAGGAGCTGGCGTCGAGAAAATCGGTGCGGAAGACCCCGGGCTCCACGACCATGCTCTGGATCCCGAACGGCTTCAACTCCACCGCGAGCGCCTCACTGATACCAGCCACCGCGAACTTCGACGCGCTGTACATGCTCACCCCGGGCTCGCCCTCGAAGCCGGAACGGGAGCCGATGTTCACGATCTTTCCGCCTCCGGCCGCCCTCATTCCCGGCAGGACCGCGCGGGTGACGTTGACCAGTCCGAAGACGTTGAGATCGAACAGGGACCGCGCCTCGGCGTCGGTGATCTCCTCCAGCGCCCCGAGCAGACCGCGCCCCGCGTTGTTGACGAGGACGTCGATCGTGCCGAAGCGCTCCACAGCCGTCTCGACCGCAGCGGCGATGTCCCCGTCGCGGGTGACGTCGAGGGCGACACCGAGGACTCGGTCGTGCCGGCGCAGCTCCTCCGGCAGCTTCCGCGGGTCACGGGCCGCGACCACGACGTTGTCCCCGCCGTTCAGTGCCGCCCGCGCGATCTCCAGTCCCAGCCCGCGGGACCCGCCGGTGATGAACCACGTTGCCATGAAGGTATCTCCATCCGTTCGCTTCGCCCGGACACCCCTTGCGGTGGCGGGCTCCGGCATCCACTGAACCAACTCCGAGCAGGCAGAAAGGGCCTCAAAAGGGCCCGCCTGATCGGGGGACAAAATGGGCCACCCTCCCGCCGCCGAGTCCTCAGTGAACGCGTCACCATGGATGTATGGACCGTGAGCACCCCACCAGCACACCCTTGGCGGAGTTCCTCCGCTCCGCCCGCACCCGCCTCACCCCGCGGGAAGCCGGGCTCGACGACCCGGGCCTGGGCCGACGCCGGGTCCCCGGACTGCGGAGGGAGGAACTCGCCCGACTGGCCGGGGTGAGCGTGGACTACTACACCCGTCTCGAACAAGGCCGCAGCCGCAGTGCCTCCGCAGAGGTCCTCGACGCGCTCGCCACCGCCCTGCACCTGGACGACGCCGAGCGCAGCCATCTGCACACCCTCGCCCGGCCACGGCCCCGGCCGGCCCGTCGGCGCCCTCGCCCCCAGCGCGTCCACCCCGCCACCTGGGACCTGCTGGACACCCTCCAGCAGACCGGCCGCCCCGGCTTCGTCCTCGGACGACGCCTCGACGTGCTGGCCCACAACCCACTCGCCGGGCGCCTGATCACCGACTTCCGGGCGCTCCCCGCGGCCGAGCGGAACCAGGCCCGCTTCGTCTTCCTCGACCCGCACGCGCGCGAGCTGTACCGGGACTGGCCCCGCGTCGCCGCCGACACCGCCGCCATGCTCCGCCTCGACGCGGGTCGCCACCCCGACGACCCGGCCCTCAGTGCCCTGGTCGGTGACCTTTCCATACACAGCGAGGAATTCCGCCGCTTCTGGTCCGACAACAAAGTCCACCAGCGCACGACCGGCACCAAGGACTACCACCACCCGCTTGTCGGCGACCTCACCGTCACCTACCAGGCCCTCACCCCCGCAGACGACCCCGACCAGATCCTCTTCGTCTACGGCACCGAACCCGGCAGCGCGTCCGAGACCTCCATGCGCCTGCTGGCCCAATGGAGCAGGACGGCAGCCGATACCGGCAGCGTCACAACGCAAGCGCCCAAAGCGCACGACTGATACAAGCCCGTTCCGGGCGGCAAAAGGTACGAGACTCATCCGACGCATAGCGGTCTCTCCCCACGCCCCGGCGCCCAGGCACGCTGGTTCAGCTCAGGACAGCGCCTCCGAGGAGGGCTTGAAGTAGCGGCGGGCGCTGGCTGGGGCGTCGGCGCCTCGAAAAGGGAGCAGGGCGCCTCTCCGCTGATGTTGATGGCGATCGCCCCCCGGGACCGCTTGTGACCGCATCGGCCGCCTCGCCGCCTGCGGCACTTCCATGATGTCCCGGTACGACGACGGCAGCACCGAGGCCCCCGTCCCCGCCTCCCGCGGCGGCACCGTCCGCGAGCACCTCATCGAACGCCTCGAGCTGCTCGCTCAACTTTGCGACTTACTGGCTCCAACAAAAGCTGCTGACCGTGAGTCTGTCGGGCGTTCTGTCCGTAGGTCTGGGCATGGGGAAGCGCGAGTCCCGGCCGTGGATCGTGTCGGATGAACTGTGGTCGCTGGTCGAGCTGTTGCTGCCCGTGCCGGGGCTGAAGCTGGTGGAGGGCAGGCCGCGGGTGCCGGACCGGCGGGCCCTCTGCGGCATCCTCTTCGTCCTGCACACGTGCACGGAGGCGTTGTCCAGGACGACGGTGCACGGCCGCCTGCGGCACCAGAGCGGGAGCCAATCGACTCCGACGCCGTCCGTAACCAGGTCGAGCATGCCTGCACCGCCGCCCAGGCCCGTCAGGCGGACGCAGACGGAGTCCAGCAGCATGCGGGCGTCGATCTTGCCGTCGGTGCGCTGCCAGAGCAGGTCCGGCTCCACGCCGACGATCTGCGCCCCCAGGACCTTGACCCGGTGGCCCTGGGTGCCCTCCCGTGGCACCACGGCTCGCTGTCCGATGCGTGATCAGGTGTATCCGGTGGGCACGGTAGCGGTAGGGGCGAAGCCGGACTCGTCCAGGAAGATCGGGTCGCGCCGGGCGGTGTTCGCCCGCAGCCGTAAGTCCGCAAGTCCTCCAGCTGGGCCCGGGCGGTCTGCTGGAGGACGGGGTCGGCCTTGTGCCGGACTCTGTCGCGGGTGCGTGCCCAGCGGAAACCCTCTCGGTGCAGCGGCTCGGCCGGCTGGTCCGTGGAGGTCTCCACCCCCGCGTTACTGACCTTGTCGCGGTGTTGTCGTAATGGGTTACGGGAGATGATCCCTGCGGTAGGCCGGTGATGTGCGGTACGCAGGTCGGTGGGATTGTCGAGCGGCAACGCTTTCGTGAACGGATCCGGATGGAAGCCGGCGAGCGCTTCACGCGGGGCGAGGAGAACGCGGTCCCGCGAAGGAACTGCGGGTGAGCGTGCGCCCGGTGGAGTGCTGGCGGTAGGCCCGGCGCCAGGGCGGGACGGCCGCCCTGCCCTCCGCCGGACCGCCGAAGCTGCCCAAGCTGACCGATGACCGGCTCGCCGAACTGGAGCAGGACACATTCGGCCCGATCGAGACCGCCGACCACCTTCCAGACCTACCTCGACCAGCACCAGCCCCCCGGCTCGGGGCCTGGGCGACCCTCGTAAGGCGACCTCGCTCACCAAGATTTCCGACAGGGTCAAGCTGAGCCCCCTGCTGTGGGCCGCTTGCTCTGACGGTGTGGACGCTGGTGGGGCCTGCCTGTGCGCAGGGGTGGGCTCCTCCCCGTAGGAAGGGGCCCACCCCCGCACGGGGTGTGTGAGGAGTTATTCCGTGCGCAGGCCCGCTGGGCGCATCATGCGCAGCAGCAGCGGCAGGCTGAGCAGTGTGACCATAGCGACCACGGCCGCGCCCACGCCGGTCATGGTGAGGACGCTTGCCCAGTCCATGGTCACCGGTGTACGGGTCATCTTCAGCAGTGCCGTGCCGAGGGTGACGCCCACCGCCGTGGCCAGTACGAGACCGAGGATGACTGGGAGGGCTGTCTGCCAGAGGACGGACAGGCTGAGCGTGCGACGCCGGGTACCGAAGGCGACCAGCGCCGAGAGCAGCTTCCTGCGTTCGCGCAACTGCTCCAGTTGGGAGACCAGCAGGCTTGCTCCGATCAATGCCAGTACGAAGGCGGAGCCGATGAACAGACCCGTGCGGATGCGGGTGTACTTGGCGTCCTCCTGGGTGGCCGACCAGCCGAAGGCCTGTGCCAGGGGGTCGATGCGGGCGGCGATGTTGCGTACGTAGTCCCGTGAGTCCGGCACTGAGGGGTCCAGACGCAGGTAGATGCCGTCCGAGAACACCGCGGGTAGGGCCTTTCGGGGCAGGGCGGTGGGGGTGACCAGCAGACTGGTGTACTTCTGCAGTGAGTCCTTGCGCGCGTTCACCTGCCGAATATTTGCCGGAACGGTCCAGGGCACCTCTAGGCGGTCGTTGTCGCCGTCGTACGAGGGGTCGATGTAGAGCTGCCGACCGGGCTTCGCCAGGGCGATCTCGGATGCGTTGCTGGGGTCCGAGTAACCGGCCCGCGTTCGCGTGATGAACACGTCGCCCTCCTTGCAGGAGGGCAATGTGGCGAGTTCGCGCAGGGCGACGCAGTTACCCACGGCCAGGCTGTTGCTGTTCTGCGGGTCGCGAGGTGAGTCCCCGTACTGGGCGCCGGCCAGGGCCACCGCGGCCCGGACTCCCTTGGCGCCGGTGAATTCGCGCTCGACGGCGGGCAGCGGCTTGCGGTCGCTGAAGGTGACTTGCATCTCGACCCGGTTGGGGTCCCTGCCGGTGGCTTTGGTGTACTGGCTCTGCGTTCCCGTGAAGAGCATCTGCAGTGCGATGGCCCCGGCCACGGCCACGGCGATGCCGTTGACCATGCGGGCGGCTGTGCCGCTGCTCAGTTGCAGCCGTCGAACGGCCAACTGCCAGGACAGCATGCCCTTGCCGAGCCGGACGACGGCTGCCTCCACGGCCCAGGGCAGCAGGGCGGTGATGCCGATCAGCAGCATGAGGACGCCGCCGATGACGAGGTACTGGTTGAATTCTCCGTTCTTGCGGCCTTGGCCGATCATCGGATAGAGCATGGCGAGGCCGGCGAGCGGCGGCAGCAGCCGCCACCACAGTCGGCGGCGGCGCTGTTTGGCCGCACGCACGACACCGAGGGGTTCGACGCTCACGCCGCGCATCGCGAGGAGGGTGGCCAGCACCGCGGCGACCGGCACCGCGACCGCGACCAGCGCGGCGAGTGCGGGAGCGGGGTCGAGGTAGCTGGCCCAGACGCTCAGGCCCATCAACTCGCCGGCGCCCAGCCTCTGGCGGCCGAGCAGGAAAAATACGGTGCCCACCGCCAGCCCGAGCAGGGCTCCGGCCAACGCCTCGCCCGCCGCGATCCGCCGGGTCATGTGACTGTCGGAGCCGACCAGGCGCAGCGCGGCGAGGCGCCGGTCGCGGCGCTCGCCGCCGAAGCGGACGGCGGCCGCGATGAACACCGCGACCGGCGTGAGCAGTGCCACGAACACGACCAGGACCATGAGCAGCAGCACAGGATCGGTCTTCTCGGGTTTCATGTCCGGTTTGCCGAACTTGGTCAGCCGCGTCACCAGGGAGGAGTCGGTGAGCTTCAGCCCCGAGGTGCCCGCGTAGTAGGCCAGTTCGTGCGAGCCGATCAGCCCGCTCTCGCCGATCGTGCCGGTGATCTTGTACGGCAGGCGTTCCCGCAGCAGTTTCGCGTCGTCCGAGGCGAGCAGGTTCTTGAGCGCGGGGGAGACCACCATCTCGCCCTTGCGCGGCAGGTGGTCGACCCCGGGGGGGCAGCGGCGCCCGCCTGCCCTCGGGTTCGACCAACCGGCCCAGAATGTCGTCGTCGTGCCAGGTGGTGGCGGCGTCGGCGACCAGGAGAGTGTTGTCGGCCTTTGGCGGCACCTTCAGGGCGTACAGGTTGACGTAACGGGCGTCCTCCACCTTGCTGCGGGACGCGTACACGTTGGGTATCGCGGTGCACAACAGGAGCAGAGCCACGCCGAGGCCGACACCGACCGCTGTCAGTGTCACTCGGATCCAGCCCTCGCGGCCGCCGGTGACGGCGAACCGGGCTCCCATGGCCAGGTCCTTGGCCCACTGGCGCGGACTCATACGGCGCGCTCCATGTCCTGGGACTTGCCGTCGCGCACGACGACCTCGCGGTCGGAGTAGGCGGCCACCCGTGCCTCATGGGTGACGAGGACGACGGCGGCGTTGGTGGAGCGGGTCGCGCCGGTGAGGAGTTCCATCACGCGCTCACCGTTGTAGGAGTCGAGCGCGCCGGTCGGTTCGTCGGCGAACAACACCCGGGGGCCCGTGACCAGCGCGCGGGCCACGGCGACGCGCTGACTCTGGCCGCCGGAGACCTCGCCGGGGCGCTTGCCCTTCAGGTCGTCGACCTCCACGCGTTCCATCCAGCCGAGAGCCGCCCGCTCGGCGTCCTTCCGGGAGGCGCCGTTCAGCCTGAGCGGCAGGGCGACGTTCTCCACGCAGGTCAGTTCCGGTACGAGCTGTCCGAACTGGAACACGAAGCCGAACTCGGAGCGGCGCAGCGCGCTGCGCTGGGCGTCGCTCATCGTCGTCATTTCACGCCCGTTGTAGGTGATCGACCCGGAGTCGGGCTGCAGGATGCCCGCGAGGCAGTGCAGCAACGTCGACTTGCCGGAGCCGGAGGGGCCCATGACGGCGACGACCTCGCCGGGGTCGATGGAGAACTCGGCGCCGTCGAGGGCGTGGGTGTGCCCGTAACTCTTGCGCAGGTCCCGCGCGGTGAGCAGGGAACCGGGGGGAGAAGTCGTCATCGGGCTACAGCCTCACGGAGTTTGTCGAGTCGGGCGGCGGTCAGCTCCAGCCAGCGCAGGTCCGCTTCCAGGTGGAAGAGGGCGTGGTCGCAGATCAGCTGGTCGGCCAGATAGCCCTTGCGCTTGCGGTCGGTCAGGATGCGCATACTGCGCAGGTGTTCGGAGCGTTGGGTGTCCAGGATGTCGGCGGCGTCCCGCTGGGTGAGCAGCGCGAGGACAACCTTGGTGTAGAGGGCCGACTGGAGGTATTCCTCCGGCTTTTGCGGTGTCGCGAGCCACTGCTCTACGTCGGTGATGCCGGCGTCGGTGATCGCGTAGCGCTTGCGCTCCGGGCCGGAGCCGGCCTCGATCCCGTCGACCTCGACGAAGCCGTTCTTCAGCAGCCGGGACATCGTCGAATAGACCTGACCGTAGTGCAGTGGCCGGTCGTGACCGAACTTCTCGTCGAAGGCCCGTTTTAACTCGTAACCGTGTCGCGGGCCGGACTCCAGGAGCCCCAAAAGGGTGTGACCGATGGACATGCGCACACTATACATAGCATGTATACGCTCAATGTATACGTGGAGCGTATACGTCCTTGTTCGGCTGGAGCCGAACCGAACGCGAACACCCCGGGATCGTGGATCACCTCGGCATCCTCGACGTCTGGCACACCCGGGACGCCGACTTCGCCACCGCCCATGCGATCGCCACCACCGACTGCCGCGCGAGCAGGCGGTGACGCTACGGTTCGTCGGGACCGACTCCCGCACCGGCGGCCGGGTTCGGCCGGTTGCGTCGAGTGGGTAGCCGGCCGAAGGCAGGGCTTCCCGCGCACAAGCACGTGATGCGGATCCCGCCCCGCCGGGCGCCGTTGTCGACCACCTGGACCGTGCCCCACGACGGCCGAGCGGTATGACCGCGCCGCTCCCGGCGCACGCCCTCTGTCCGGTACCGGCCGGTCCGCAGCAGCGCCGGGATCTTGCCGGTGACGCACGCGATCGAGGAGGGCACGGTCCCGGGGGCGGGCCGCCATCGAGGCGGGGGTGACGCAGTCGCCGGCAAGGGCGAGGACGGCCGGGTACGCAGGACGGAGCGGTCCCCTCTTCTTGGCGTATGTCCGCATGTCGGTTCGCCGTCCAAGTGGCATCAGGCGAACGGCGTGCGTTTTCTGGCGCGGGTTCCGCAGCGAGGCCGCTGAGCCGCATCGACGTGCGCGCGGGGGCGCCGCTACCGCCGCGGGTGCCGTCTTCTGCGGCACGACCGGGGCCGGGTGGGAGGACGATGGGCGGAGACCGGCTCGCGTAGAGGTGGTTCGTGAACGAGGAGGGGAAGCGATGACGTCATCTTCCAGTTCCTCAGGCAGCGGCTCTTCGTACGGCGGCGGGTCGCCTGAGTTCTCCGCCGCCGGGCCGCTGGCCGTGGTGGCGGGCATGGGCTGGCAGATCCTGCTCATCACGGGCCTGGCCGCCATCGCCCTGGGTGTGGTGATCTTCGCCTGGCCCGCGGAGACGCTGCGGGTCGTCGGCGTCCTGTTCGGCGTCTACCTGCTGATCACCGGTGTCTTCCAGCTGGCCGCCGCGTTCGGCACACATGTTCCCGGGCACCTGCGGGCCCTGCACTTCGTCACCGGTGCGTTGTCCGTGCTGCTGGGACTGCTCTGCTTCCGCAGCACCCTGGAGTCACTTCTGCTGCTCGCGCTGTGGATCGGCTTCGGCTGGCTGCTGCGCGGCGTCATGACGACGGTCACCGCGGCCTCCGCCGAAGTCATGCCGGCACGGGGCTGGATGCTGTTCTCCGGGATCATCGGCATGCTGGCGGGCATCGTGCTGATCGTCTCGCCGTTCACCTCGATCGCGGCGCTCACCCTGGTGACGGGCGTCATGGCGGTGGTATTCGGGGTGATGGAGGCGGCCCATGCGGTCAGGATGCGCCTCGAGGCCGGCCGCTCGGCCTCGGGTGTCCCGGCCGGAGGGCGGCCCTCGTTCGCCTCGCGGCCGCATCCCGGGCACTGACGGCGATGATGCCTGCGGTTCCCACATACTCGGCACCCTTTGCAGGCACCGCCGCAACGGCACCCTGGACCAACGGCACCAGGTACCGCGCACCGCGCACCGTGCAGGCCACCGTGAAGCGGGCCCCGGCCGGGGACGCCCGAAGGGAAGGGGACCAGACACCAACCACCGGACCAAACACTCAGTCAGGGGTCGGGACCGGCGCGAGGGACATCGCCTCGTGGGCGACGACGACCGCGACCTCATCGGCGGCCTCGTCATACGTGACCTCGCCATCCGAGACCTCGTCATCCGTGACCTCATCCATGGACGGCGAGTATTCCGACCCGGTGTGCGAACGTCGCAGGCAGCCCGCGGCCGCGCGTCACGGCACCAGTACCACCCTGCCGAACACCTTCCCCTCGTCCATCCAGCGGTGGGCCCGAGCCGCCTGCTCCAAGGGCGCCACCTCGTGCACGACCGTACGCAGCTTCCCGCGCGCGGCCTCGGCGAACTGGGCGGATCGCACGGTCTGCCGGTCCGCCGGGGGAACGGTGTCGGAGCTGAACGTGGCGAACGACAAGGACTTGCGGAAGGCGTCCGTCAGCCGCCTGCCGAAGTCCGCCGGAGGCGGCCCGCCGACCACACCGACAGCCACGTAACGGCCGTTGGGCCGCAACTTGTCCAGGAAGCGGGGAAGGTGCGGACCGCCCACGACATCGATCACCACGTCGAAGTCCGTGGGCGCCTGCGGACCGCCCTCACCGGTGCGGTCGAGAACATGTGTGGCGCCCAGCTCCCTCAGCCGGGCGCCACGCTCCACCGAGGAGGTGGTGACCGCCACCGCGCCCGCGCCACGCCCCACCGCGAGCTGGATCGCCGTGATCCCGATGCTGCCCGCCGCGCCGCGCACGAGCACCGTCTCCCCGGGCGCGAGGCGAGCACGGTCCAGGGCGAAGTGGGCCACCACGCCCGAACCGCCCAGGGTCACCGCCGCGGCGCCGTCCAGACCGTCGGGCAGTGCGAGAACGTCCTCGACCGCGGCGACGGCCCGCTCGGCATACCCTCCTGACAGACCGGTGAACGCCCACACACGCCGCCCGATCCACCCGTCGTCGACACCCTCTCCCACCGCGGTGACCCTTCCCGCGACCTCGCTGCCCAGCAGGTGGCCCTCCCGGAAGCCGTACGAGGCGAGGGTTCCCCTGCGGATGACGGCGTCCACGCCGCCGACCCCGATCGCTTCCGTACCGATCTGCACCTGCCCCCGAGCGGGGACGGGCACGGGCACATCGACGACATCGAGGCCATCGGGGTCACCGAACGCCCTGATCACAACGGCCTTCATCGAAAACTCCTCAAGGTCGGGAAACAGCTCGCGGCCATCGGAACGTAAGGGACACACCCAGCCGCGCGGCTAAAGTGAGAAACGATGAGCAACCATGTGTCTCGGTCCGCGCGCTCCGACGCCCGCGACAACCGGCACCGCATCCTCACCGCCGCCCGCGACGTCTTCGGCGAGGAGGGCCTGAGCGCGCCCGTGCGTCAGGTCGCCCGCCGCGCCGAGGTCGGCCCCGCCACGCTCTACCGGCACTTCCCGACCAAGAGGGAACTGATCGAGGAGGCCTTCGCCGAACAACGGCGGGCCTGCCATGCCGCCGTTCGTGACGCGCTCGCGGACGTGGACCCGTGGCGCGGATTTCGCGGCCTGGTCGAGCGGATCTGCGAACTCCACGCGCACAGCAGGGGCTTCGCCGACGCGTTCATGACCACCTACCCGGAAGCCATGGACTTCGCCGCCGACCGGGAGCGAGCACTGCGCGCGGTGGAGGAACTGGCCCGCCGCGCCCAGCGGGCGGGGCGGCTGCGGCCCGGGTTCGTCGTCGACGACCTGGTCCTCATGCTCATGGCCCACCGCGGCCTCCAGGACACGCCGGGCGCCGCCCGGGTGGCCGCCTCCCGCCGCTTCGCCGCCTACGTGATCGAGGCGTTCCACGCCGCTCCGGAGGCGCGAGCATCCGCTCCGCTGCCACCGGCGCCGCGCCTGCGGTTCACGCCCTCGCCCTCGCCCTCGCCAGACATGAGGTAGGCCCTTCGGACGACCACCGTGACGATGTCGGTGCCGGGTCAGTTCCAAGCCCGTCGTTCCTCGCCGTGGGGGTCTTCCACCTGGGTCCATTCGGCGTCGATGCGCATCGTGGCGCGGCGCTCGGCGTCGTACGGGTCCCAGCCGGGGTCGCCGGTCCCGGCGAAGCGGATCCAGGTCTCGTGCACGCGGGTGGCGAGGCCCTCGGGCGGCTTGTCGGGGCCGAGCAGGGCGTGGGGGCCGTTCAGCTCGGGCCGGTGTGAGAGGTCGAAGACGAAGGGCAGCTCGACCGTGTGGGTGGCGCCAAGCTCTCCGTCCAGGGCCTTCGAGCGCCAGGCGAACTCGTAGGCGTACGTGGCGGAGCGCGGGTGCGCGGCGTGGGCGTCGGCCAGGGCGCGGCTGCCCACGCCGAACAGCGCGTCGCCCATGATCGCCGAGCGCAGTTCCGCGAAGGACGCCCCGGGGCGGGACCGGCGGTACGTCTCGACCAGTCGCGCCGGGTCCGGATGGGAGCGCGCCGCGGCTTCGTGGACATCGGCGGCGGTGGAGGCGGCGTGCTTGCCGACGGGTACCAGGTAGAGGTTGCCCTCCTCGGCGTTGGTGCCGACGAGGAGGTCGACGTCGGCGGCGAGGCCGGTGGCGACGGACGCGGCGGGCTGGGCGTCGAGGACCAGGCTGAAGGGGCTGAGCCCGATCAGCGGGTCACGGTGGCTTCCGGTCCGCAGGTCGATGCCCGAGAGCTGGGAGGCGGCGTCGACCAGACGCTCGTCGGAGATGTCCGCGAAGGCGTCGACGTGGGGCTCGGCGCCCAGGAGCACGGCCGCCGCCCCGGTGACGCGGGCGGCCTGCTCGGTGGTGAACGCGCCGAGGCCGCTGCCGCTCTGCACGATCGCCCGGCGGAACAGGCCCGCCGCCTCCGGAGAGGCCAGGACGCCGCCGACGACGGTCGCCCCGGCCGATTGGCCGAAGAGGGTGATGCGGTGCGGGTCGCCGCCGAAAGCGGCGATGTTCTCGCGTACCCAGCGCAATGCGGCGACGACGTCGAGCAGGCCACGGTTGGCGGGCGCCCCCGGGAGGTCGAGGAACCCGGCGATGCCGAGCCGGTAGTTGAGGGTGACGAGGACGACGCCGTCCCGGGCGAACGCGGAACCGTCGTACATGCTCGACCGCGTCGACCCGGCGACGAATCCGCCGCCGTGGACGAAGACCATGACCGGCAGCTCCCCGCCGCCGACGGCGGGCGTGAAGACGTTGACGGTGAGGTAGTCCTCGCCGTGGCTCCAGCCGGGGCCGAAGTAGGGCGTCATGTCCACATTGCCGAGCACGCGTGCGGACTGCGGTGCGGTGGGCCCGGGGACGGTGGCGTTCCGTACGCCGTCCCACGGCTCATGAGGCCGTGGCGGCGCGAAGCGGTCGGCGCCGCGGGGAGGGGCGGCGTAGGGGATGTTCAGGAAGGCGAGGGTGGCGCCTCGGCGCAGACCGCGGACGGCTCCCTGGGCGGTGGTGACGACGGGGTCGGGGTGGTGGTTCACGGTGGTGCCTCCCGCGGGTTCTCAGGCCTGCTCGGTGTACTTGGTGAAGGGCGCCCAGCCCTTGACGGCGAACTTGTCCCCCTCGCGGACGACTTCGGCCGCACCGTGGCCGCCGAGGTGGGCGGGGAAGACGAGCGCGTTGTCGTCGGCCGCCGAGCCCAGGAGCTTGCGGCGGGTGGCACGGGCCTCGGCGGGGTCCTCGCAGAAGCAGCTGTTGGCGTCGGGCTCGTGGATCTGGACCGGACTGTGCACCAGGTCGCCGACGAAGAGGGCCCGGTCCGGTCCGGACTCCAGCCGCAGCACCGAGGAGCCCGGGGTGTGGCCGGGCGCGAGGTCGAGGCGCAGGTTGCCGTCGATCCGGTGGCTGCCTTCCCAGAGATGAGTCAGGCCCGCCTCGTGCACAGGGGCCACACTGTCCTCGAAGACGTTCTGGTTGCCGCGGCCGAACAGGGTCTTGATCTCGTTGGCGGGGTTCCAGTAGTCGAAGTCCGCCTTGGCCATCAGATAGGTGGCGTGCGGGAACGTCGGCACCCAGGTCCGGCCGTCGAGGCGGGTGTTCCAGCCGACGTGGTCGATGTGCAGGTGTGTGTTGATGACGATGTCGACGTCCTCGGGGCGGACCCCGGCGCGGGCGAGGTTGTCCAGGAAGCCGGTGTGCAGCCGGCTCCACACCGGCGCGTACGGCCGCTCCTTGTGGTTGCCGACGCCGGTGTCGACCAGGATGGTCCTGCCCTCGCTGCGCAGCACCCAGGTCTGGATCGCGGTGTTGACGATGTTGGTCCCGGCGTTCAGGAAGTCGGGAGCCAGCCAGGAACGGTGGGTCTCCCAGGCCTCCGCCGGGCTCTCCGGGACGAAGGCTTCAGGTGTCAGGTCGACGGGACCGTAGTACTCCCGGACGCGGGTCACGGTGACATCGCCGAGGGTGAGGGTGTCCATGATTGTCGTCTCCAGTCGATCGGTTCGGCGTGCTCGGGCGTCCGCGGACGGCCCTGCTCGGCCATGTTCGATCCGGCCGGACGTGCCGCGGTATGCGTCACGTGACTGCACCTGGAACCGGGCCCGGCCCCCACGGCCTTGGTCAGCCGGCCGCACGGGCGGGACGGAAGGACGGCCGCGTTACCATCTGGGCAGTCTCAGTTCGTGGAGCATCCGTGGAAGATGGTGGGCCTGTCCGAGCGGATCGGCGCTCGGCACGCGATCCCGCTCCGCCGCTGGTGGGACGGGAGGCCGAGACCGCCGAGATCATGCGACGGGTCGCCTCCGGTCGGTCCCGCAGCGAGGCGCTGATCCTCACGGGCGATCCCGGGGCCGGTAAGAGCGTGCTGCTCGACCTGGCGACCGCCCACGCGCGGTGCGAGGGGCGCCGCGTCCTGCGCGCGGTCGGCAGCGAGTCCGAGGAGCACCTCGGATTCGCGGGCCTGCACCAGTTGCTCCGCCCCGTGCTGGGCAGTCTCGACGGTCTGCCGTGTCGGCAGCGTTCCGCGCTGCGGACCGTCCTGGGGCTCGGCCAAGGCCCCGAAGTCCAAGCCCCTGACGGGATGCTCGTCGGTCTCGCGGTCCTCACCCTGGTGTCGGACCTGACCGAGTCAGCGCCGCTGCTCATGGTGGTCGACGACGCGCAGTGGATCGACCGTGCGTCCCTCGACGTCCTCTCCTTCGTGGCCCGGCGCATGGACAGCGAACCCGTCACGCTCCTGGTGGGGGTGCGCTCCGCCGCCGCGCTGCCCGGACTCGACAAGGGGTATGACCGCCTGGAGATCGGTCCGTTGAGCGGTGAGGCGGCGGCCCGGTTGCTCGACCGGCAGCCGACGCCGCCCACCGGCCGGGCCCGGGTACGGATTCTGCGCGAGGCGGCCGGCAATCCGCTGGCCCTGGTCGAACTCGCCCGAGCCGACGCGACTCGAGGGGCCCCGGGCAGCGGCGTGGCGGGCCCACTCCCCGTCACCGACCGGCTTGAGCGGATCTTCGCGCGGCACGCGGAGTCCCTGCCGGAAGTGAGCCGCCGCCCGTTGCTGCTGCTCGCGGCCGCTGACGCGACGGACGCCCAGGCGGCGTCCGCAGGGCTGCCCGAGGCCGACGACAAGGCCTGGGTGCCGGCCGAGCAGGCCGGACTCGTACGTCAGGACGGCTCCCGGATCGTCTTCCGCCATCCGCTCGTCCGCTCGGCCGTCTACCATGCCGCGTCGTTCGAGGAACGCAGACGAGCACACCTCGCTCTCGCCGGTCTGCTGAGCGAGGAGCCCGACCGCCGCGCCTGGCACCTCGCCGCCGCTACCACGCGCCCCGACGCGGACGTGGCGGCCGCCCTGCGGCAGACGGCCGACCGGGCCCGGCGCCGGGGCGGCCACGCCGCCGCAGCAGCCGCCTTGGAGCGTGCGGCGGGCTTGAGTCCGCGCCGCGCGGACCAGGCGCGGCTGCTGACCGAGGCCGCCGTCACGGCCGTGTTCACCGGTCAGCTCGGCTGGGTGGAACACCTGGCCGCCGAGGTCCGCGAGCGCAGTGCCGACCCGGTGCTGAACAGCAGGGCATCCCTTGCGGCCGGACAGCTCATGAGCCTGAGCAGGCACCATGCCGCGGCCTTCGCCCTGCTGACACGCGTCGCCGCCGAGGCGGCGGCCGCCCGCTCACCGCTCCTGCTGGACGCGCTCGCCGCGGCGTCCGTGGTCCGCTACTACTCCGGCGAGCAGTCCCACAAGCAGCGGATCGAGGATTTGCTGGCCGCCTCGCCCGCATCCACCGCCGACAGCGTCCTGCGCGCCTGGGCGCTGGCCGTCAGCGACCCGTACGGCGCGGGCGCGAGCCTCGCGCCCACGCTGCCCGAACTCATCGCCGACGCCGAGGCCGAGGACGACGCCGGCGGTCTCACCGCGCTGGCCGTCGTGGCCTGGCTGCTGGACCGGACCGCACTCGCCGCGAAGACGTTCGACGAGGCGCGCGACCGGTGGCAGGCCCGCGGCCCGCTCCCGGACGGCCTGGGATGCGCCGTCGGCTGGGCCTACCTGGAGCAGGGCCGGTGGGCAGAGGCCCGCTCGGTGGCCGCCGAGATCTCCACGGTGGCGTCGACGGCCGGACTCGACCACGCCGAGGCGTGCGCGCGGACGCTCGACGCGACGGTCCTCGCGCTGCTCGGCGAGCCCGCCGAGGCGCGCGGACATGCCGAGCGGGCACTGGCCCTCGTCGACCCGCTGGAAAGCCGCTCCGTCGCGGTCTCCGCACACCGGGCCCTGGGCCTCGCCGCGGTGGCCGAGGGCGACTACGACACCGCGTACACGCAATTCCGCTCGGCTTTCACGGATGACGGCGAACCGGTGCACTACCACGTGTCCTGCACCGTCCTGGCCGACCTCGCCGCGGCGGCCGTCCGCCGAGGGCGCCGGCAGGAAGCCGCCGAGCTGCTGGAACGGTGCGCGCGTCGCCTGGGCGCGGGCGCGTCCGCACGTATCTCCGCACTGCTGGACCGAGGCCGTGCCCTGCTCGCGGAACCGGACCGTGCGGAACGGTACTTCGAGGCCGCGCTGGCGGACGACACGGGCGAGCAGCGGCCGTTCGAACGGGCGCAGACACGGCTGGACTACGGTGAATGGCTCAGAAGGCGGCGCCGCATCGCCGAGGCCCGCCCGCTGCTGACCACGGCGCTCGACACCTTTCAGCGGCTCGGCGCGCGGCCGTGGACCGAGCGGGCGACGGCGGAACTGCGAGCAGCCGGAATCGAAGCCGCCGACAGCAGGGTGCCCGGTGCCTTCAGCGCACTCAGTCCCCAGCAGCAGCAGATCGTCCGGCTCGCGGCCCGCGGCCTGACGAACCGTGAGATCGGCGAGAGGCTCTTTCTCTCGCCGCGCACGGTCGGCTCCCACCTCTACCGGGTGTTCCCCAGACTGGGCGTCACGGCCCGGGCACAGCTCCGCGACGTGGTGCCCCACGCGCCCGCGTCCTGATCCGAGCGGCCGGGGGGAACTGTCACCGGCGACGCAGGGGCCACGCCGTGGACAGGGCGGCTCCCGCGATCAGCAAGGCGGCCGAGAGCGCGAGCCACAGCCCGGTGGTGTCGCCGGTCTCCGCCAGGCTGCCGTCGCCGTGCGGCGGGTGAACCGCGGGCGGCTCACCCGCCGGGGGGCACCGACGCCGTGGGCCGCGGGGTGGACGACGGGGTGGGTGAAAGCTGTGCGGCCCGGTCCGTGTTCGTGATCGTGCAGGTCACGTCAGCGCCCGGTTCCACGGTCACCTTCGCCTCATGCACCGGAACCGCACCGTCGGCGCCCGCGCAGCTCCAGCCGCTCGCCTCGTATCCGTCCGGGCCGTCCGACTCCGACAGCGCGTGGGTGCCGGCCCCGACGTCGGCGCCCGTCACGTCCGCCGAGCCGGTCACACCGGTGACCTGGGACGGGCCGTCTGCGGTCAGGAGCCAGTCCGTCGGGGACGCGGTACCGCCGTGCTAGGGCGTGCTCTCGTCGACGGCCGTGCCGTTGGCAGAGATCAGGTGGGTCCGCCGGCTATGCGGCGTTCGACGGCTTGCAGGTGGCAGGCCGGGACCTGTGGGGCTGCTCGTATGTGGAGCGACGCGCGGCGCTCCTGGACGTGCTCGAACCCCTCGGACCGCCGCTGGAGGCGGTAGCCGCGACCGATGACGTCGACGTGGCGCGCGTCTGGTTCGAGGCGCTGCCCGCGCAGGGTGTCGAGGGCATCGACGCCAAGCGCGCCACGGGCTTGTACCGGCCGGACCGGCCCTGGCGGGAGGTCCGGCACAGCGAGACGGTCGACGCCGACGTCATCGGCTACACCGGCGCCCGCAGGCACCCCAAGCACCTGGCGGTGCGCCTGCCTGACGGCCGGACCGCCCAGACCCAGACCCTGCCCCCGGCGCTCGCCGTACAGGTCGCTGCGCACCTGTCTGCCACCGACGACCTGCCGGTCCGACACCCGCGGACGCGCCCAGTCACAGCCCGCGGTATCAGCGGAGCGAGCAACTCCCGCTCCGAACGGCTGAGTTCATCACGGCGTATCACCCCACCAAGATCGAGCACTCCGTGACCTACGAAGACGGACCCCGCGCGGACACTTGGTGGCAGGTGGACCAGAGTCCTTCGTGGCGGGGGATTCCGCTACGGCCTGCGAGGTGTGGTGATCGGACCGCCCGCTCCCATGGGTGCCACCCGGACCGACCGGTCGGCTTCGGGCCTCGCCCTACTCAGGACGAGACGGTCACAACGGTGGGACCGTGCCGGGCCCCCGTCCCCGGCACGGTCGACATCGGTCGCTCAGCAGCCGTCGGTCCAGGAGTGCGAGGAGATGTTGTCGTTGACCGACTGGTTCTTCCCCTCCCACCACCACAGGCCGTTGTTGAAGATGTAGTCCCCTCGCGAAAGGTCGTACCACGCGTCACCGTGGCCGAGGCAGGCGTACACCCCGGTCTGGTCCTGGTTGTAGTAGAGGTCGACATCGTCGTAACCGCCCGCGAATCCGCGGTTCTCCAGCGACGAGGCACGGTTGCGCATCGGCTCGCAGTTGCCCGTCACACCGTCGTCGCCGTAGTCCCAGTCACGCTTGTCGCCCGACCAGGAACAGTGGGCGCCCCGCTGGTTGGGGTCCGCCCACGCGTGCAGCCTGCCATCCTCCGTGGCGGCCGCGCGCGGCGCGGCGGCCGGTCCGTCCGCCGCCTGGGCGCCGACGACTGGGCCGACTGTCGCGAAGAGCATCGCGGCACCGGTGGCGAGCAGAGTGAGTCGCTTCATTTCCTCATACCTCTCGGATCCAGATGGGCAGTCAGCTGGTCTTGAAGATGTCCCGGGCGCGGTTCAGCGCCCCGAACTCCAGCGTCTTCCTGGTGATGAACTCGGTGGAATGGTCGGACTCGGTCCTGGCCCGTTCAGCGTGCGCGAGCGTGCGGGCCGTCTTCGCAAGACCCGAGGTGCCTGCGCACTGGGCCTCCGCCCTCGCAGTCGCGATCTCGGTGGCGCGGGACTCGCCGGATCCGGTCGCGCCCGCCGGACGCACGAACCGCTGACGTGCCTCCAGGGGGGAGCTGTACGAGTAGCCCTTGGCCCGCATGCAGGTCGACCACCGTGAGACCGCCGCCGTGAAGCGCTCGTCCCGTACGACCGCGGGCGGTACGGAGCGCTCGAGAGCGTCCGTCACCTTCCACGCGCTGTACCACTTGGGCAGGTCCAAGTAGAGGGCCCGTTGCGCCTCGGACTCGCACCCCTCATCGCTGTGCCGGATCGTGCCCATGCCGGGAACCCGCGCTTCCAGACCCGTCGGCTCCGGGCCGTTCAGCGCGTCCACGGCGGCTTCCCTGCGTTCCGCGGAGAGGCTCCGGAAGTAGAGCTGGTTCGGGTTCTTCGCGGCGAGGGTGTCCCGTTTTCGCTGGATGTCGCTGCCGTAGCCGTGCTCGGCGGCCCAGCCCTCGTCGTCGACGACGTACGGGAAGAGGCGGTCGACCCCGTCCGGCAAGTCCTCGACGGCGTGGAAGGAGAATCCCCGCTCCTCCATGCAGTTCCGCGTCAGGAGTGCCTCGGCCTTGGTCAGGGTCTGCCGTTCCGCAGGCGTGAGTGCGCGAGCGGCGGCGGTCGGCTCGGGGACGGTGGTCTTGGGAGGAGGGGGCGGCGCGCCCGTGCAGGCCGACAGCGCCGGGGCTGCCAGACAGAGCAGCAGCGCGGCCACGGCCTTGCCCCGCCCTGGACAGGACTCGGTGCGTCCGGCCATGTTCATCCCTCTTCCCCCCAAACGCTGCGACACCTCAAACGGTAGGAGGACCAGCTCGCCCGCGGTCCTGACATCTGTCAGCACCGCGGGCCCGGGCTGTTCCAGTACGCAGAAGGTGTATGCCTTCCGATCCACCGTGCCCGGCTCCAGGTGCGGCGCCCGCAGCACCAGCCGCCGCCACGAGCCGATCAGCAAAGACGTGTCGACCTCGCCGGGGTCGCTTCGAAGTCGTGGCGGGTCGTGGGCTGCCGGTTTCTGGTGCCGGTGGGCGTCCGGGGCCGGGGCGGCTGGGTTTTGGCCCTTGGGCCGGGTGGGCGAGGTAGGGGCGGATGTGCCGGAACCCTCGGTGGACGCGGGTCGGGGTGAGGGTCGCACCGGGCTCGGTGCGCTTCTCCCGGGGCTTGCGTCGGTCGGCCGCTATCGATGTGGCGAGGCGGAGTCGGGTGTGGGCGGAGATCACCAGCCATGTCCAGCGGTCTGCTGTCTGCGGGTCACGCAACCGCGGCCTTGTCCAGCCGAGCGACTGCTTGGACAGACAGGCGGAAGGTGTGCTTCAGGTGGAAGTAGGCGCAGGGCTGCCGGGCCGCGCCCACGACCTTGTCCGCCGCCCGCGCCAAAACGGCATCATTAAGCCCTGCCTGATGCGGCACATCCTCTGATACGGCCATGCCGCCCTACCGCTGCGTTCCCAGGCCGAGACTGCACCGCGTCGCGCCCTGCTCGGCGGGAAGGAGCGGCACGGCAGCATCGGTGCGGCCGCGCATGCCCGGTCCGGTGGTCTGTTGGTCTGTTCGGCGGGGCGGCTGGGCCCGAATGCGCTGGGGTGGGGCGGCTGTCTGGGTGGCAGGCGGGCGTGGGAGCCGGGCCGGGGCGCGGTGTTGGCGGCGCTGCCACGGGGATGAGCCGCACCACCCCCTACGGGCCGTTCGGCGGCCTGCCCGCCCGGGTCCGCGTGGACCGGGGCAAGGAGTTTCTGTGCCGCACTGTGTACCGGGCGCTGGGCGTGTTCGCTGTCACCGTCGAGGACCTCCCGGCCTACACCCCTTACCGCAAGGGGACGGGCGAGGCGCTCAACAATGCGGTGGAGCGGATGCTGTTCATCGCCATGCCGGGCTCTACCCGCCGGCGCCCGCGCTACCGGGGCCTGCCGGCCGGACCGGTCCGAGGACCTGTTGCCTTACGCCGACTTCGTGCAGGCATTGCTCGACGGGGTCGCCTGGTGGAACACCGAGCACCGCCCCGCGGCCTGGCCGGCGACCGCACTCCGCAGCAGGCATGGGAGGCAGACCCGGCACCCGTCGAGGACGTGCCCGAGGAGCATCCGGCGTTCTTCGCGCTGGAGGACGACGCCCGCCTGAGGAGGATCACCACGAACGGGATGTCCCGGCGCCGCCGCGCCTACATCGCTCCCTGGATGACCGGGCACGTCGGCACGCCGGTCAGGCTGCGCTGGCTGCCGCACCACGATGTTGTGGTGGGGTGTTCACCGCTACCGGCGACGGCCGGCATCTGGGCGCCGCCTACCCCGCCGAGAGCGCCACACGGCCCAGCAGCGCGCTTTGAGCGCGATCCGGGCGCAGGCAGCCCAAGCCTTCAGAGCGGACCTGAAAGCCGCGAGGAAGCAATGCCGGGCTCCCTACACCGCCAGGACCACAACACGCCGCTCCCGACCCCCGTCGCACTCCGACCTCGCGTGCAGCCCAAGGGGAGATCGACCTGGCTCAGGCCGCGGATCTGGCCGCCCGGGCGCTGCCGGATCGGATCCCGCCCTGCGAGCCGCCTGCGGCATGGACCCACCCCCGTAGGCACCTGCTTCCGAGGCCGACGTGCCACGTCGTTCGGGTGGCCCAACGTTGACTTCGGTGCTCCCGACTGGGCTGATTGGTTGCCTAGGACAGGACTGCTGCGCCGAAGATGACGACGCACATGCTCACGCCCAGGTAAACCCTCTGCCACCGAGGGAGCACAATGCCGGGTCGGGCGGGATCGGCTCCCTCCACGCGCACGAATCGCCGCACTGTCAGCAGCATGGGCAGGGTGCTGACGGCCATGGCGACCTGCCCGCCTGCATACAGCACCAGGCCAGAGGCGACCGAGTAACCGTGGAGGTGAATCACCAGGAAAAACAGGGGGCCTCCTCCGGCCCAGACGATCGGCCACAAGATACGGACCTTGCGTACGGGTACGCACACCCAGATCAGTGCCCAGCAGAGCAGAAGTGCCACGAGCGCGGTAAGCCACAGGTATGCGATGGGTGCCGAGGCGAGCATGGGCGAAGTCCTCCCACAGTAACGACAGTTGGCGCGTGCCGAGGGGCGTGATGTACCTCATGCGTGCTCGTCACGTTCAGACCGTACGGCCTCAAGATCCGCTGGTCACTGCCAAGGTCCGGCAGGATCGAGTGGGGATAGGTTGCGCGCCATCGACATATCATGTGCGTCATCCTTGGCTTGACTGTCTGGCGGGCCCTGCGGATGGGCCCCGTCATCCGCTCCCGCGGCCGCGTCCGCGAGGCGATGCCGGTGACGGGCGCTGTGCTGGACCGGATGTCTTCACATCCGACCCGTTCGCGCCTGCCTGTGACGGCATCCGCGACCACTCCATGCACGCCTACCTGGGCGCACTGGAGAAGAACCTCGCCTGACCTGCGCCAGAACAGCCACCGCCGCACCGCCCGCAGCTGGTCCTGGCGGTGTGAGCAACCACCGCCACCAGCGCGCCGTGCACGCCACCGCACCCGGCGCCATGGCAAGGCCAGCGGACGAGGAGGTCGAGGTGAGCGGAGCGGGGAGCCGGCCGGCTCGTATGCCGCGCTGGCCGACGATAAGGCGTACAGCAATGGGCCGTGCCGCGACAATCCGCGTAGATGCTGCATCCGGCACGCCGTCCCGAAGAAGAGCGACAGCCGGGCCACCCGCCTGCGCAAGGGCTCATGCGGCGGGCGACCGCCGGGCTTCGACGAGGAGCGGTACACGAAACGCAACACCGTTGAACTGGCCATCAACAAGCTCAGGCATGCCAGAGCCGTCCGCCATCTGACATGACAGACGCGGGTACGTCTCCCTCGGCACCGCTACCGCAGCAGCCGTCATCTGGCTCCGCATGTGATCGACCCGAGAATTCCTAGCCGACTGTTGCGGCTTCAGTGGATGCTGTCTCGTCGGAGACCGTGGAGGACTTGTTGTTGGGCCCTCGCAGGGCGACGTAGACGAGCAGGACGGCCATGATGGCGGCGCCTGCCCACATGGCCTGCTGCCAGCCGTCGATGAAGGGCTGGTGGGCTGCGTGGATGAGGTCCTTGGCGTGGGGGTTGGCGCTGCCCGCGACCTCGACGGCGTTGGCGACGCCTTCGCGGGCGGTGTCCGCGGTGCCCTGCGGGATGTCGTGCAGCTTGTCGTCCATGGCGCTGCGGTAGCCGGAGGACACCAGCGCGCCGAGCAGGGCGACGCCGAGGGCGGTGCCGAACTCGCCGGTCACGTCGTCGAGCGCGGAGGCGACGCCCTGCTCGGCGCGGGGCAGGGATTGAGTGATGGCCTCCGTGGAGGGGGCATCGACAGACCCATGCCGATGCCCATGGCGAGCAGGCCGGGCAGTACGGACAGGTAGCCGCCGTCGACGGAGATGAACAGTGCCATCAGCGCCATGCCGACGTCGGCCAGCGCGATGCCCATCACCATGGTCATGCGGGTGCCGACTGCCGCGGCCAGCTTGGGGGCCCAGGCCGGACGAGGCCATCTTCTACCACTGCCTGGATTACCCGCTCGCTGCCGTGGCCGACACCACCGGCCCGCACCCCGGGACGGCCGCCCACCTCGCCCGTAGCCGGCGTCGCTCCCCACCCGCGGGGTGAGCGCGTTTGCGGGAGGCGGGTGAGGTGCATGCCCGCGCATCGGCTCTGCATCCTCCGCGCACGGCAGCGCAGCCAGTGCGCTGCTGATCAAGACCCAGTGCACTGAGCTGAAACTGCACGGGCACGGACCGTCATAGCGTGAGCCGTGAAGCAGCCGCCGCACAGTCTCCTCGTGCACCTCGCCGCATCCCACCGGCGCAAGCGCGCGGCCTCGACGTTCATCCCATGCTGTACGGCCATGCAGGAGGTTGTCGAAACGTGTCCACGATGCCGGTCGGCGGGCTGATACCTCGCGCCACCGACGACGCGGCGGACCTCATCGTCCGCAACGCCAAGATCCATACCGGAGATCCCCGGCTTCCGCAGGCCGAGGCGATCGCCATCCGGGACGGAGTCATCACCACCGTCGGCGGCGACAAGGACGTCGCCGACCAGGTCGGTCCCGCCACGCGGGTGGTCGACGCGCTGGGCCGCAGGATGATCCCCGGCCTCAACGACGCGCATCTGCACGTGATCCGCGGCGGCCTCAACTACGTACTGGAACTGCGCTGGGACGGCGTGCGCTCCTTGCGGCAGGGCTTGGCCATGCTGCGCGAGCAGGCGGCCCGTACACCCAAGGGGCAGTGGGTGCGGGTGGTCGGCGGATGGTCGGCCGAGCAGTTCGCCGAGCGGCGCCTGCCCACCGTCGCGGAGCTGAACGCCGCCGCACCGGACACCCCGGTGTTCGTCCTGCACCTCTACCAGGCGGCGATCCTCAACCGCGCGGCACTGAAGGCGGTGGGCTACGACAAGGACACCCCCGACCCCCGTGGCGGGCAGATCATGCGCGGCCGCACCGGCGAACCCACCGGCATGCTGCTGGCGGCCCCCAGCGCCCTCATCCTCTACTCCACCCTGGCCAAGGCTCCGGTCCTCGATGAGGAACACCGCGAGACCTCCACTCGTCACTTCCTGCGCGAGCTCAACCGGTTCGGCCTCACGTCGGCTATCGACGCGGCGGGCGGCTTCCAGAACTTTCCCGACAACTACGAGACGGTCACCGCCCTGGCCAGGCGGGGCGAACTGTCTCTGCGCATCGCCTACCACCTCTTCCCCCAGACCGCGGGACAGGAGATCGACGACCTCACCCGCTGGGTCGGCATGGTCCGCCCCGAGGGCGGCGACGAGTGGCTGCGCCTCAACGGCGCCGGCGAGAACCTCACCTGGGCGGCGGCAGACTTCGAGAACTTCGCCGAACCACGTCCCGAACACGCCCCCGGCTACGAGGTGGAGTTCGAGCGGGCCGTACGCCTCCTCATGGAGAACGGCTGGGGCTTTCGCCTGCACGCCACCTACGACGAGACCATCCGTCGCGACCTGGCCGTGTTCGAGAAGCTCGCCGCGGAAGGGCTCTTCCCCGGTGGCAACCGCTGGCTGTTCGACCACGCCGAGACCGTCTCCGCCGACAGCCTCGACCGCGTCGTCGCCCTCGGTGGCGCCATGTCGGTGCAGAACCGCCTGTCCTTCCAGGGCGAGGCGTTCGTACGCCGCTACGGGATCGGAGCGGCCGCGGACGCACCGCCCGTCCGCGCGATGCTGGGCCGGGGCCTGACCGTGGCGGCCGGCACCGACGCCACCCGCGTCTCCTCCTACAACCCCTGGGTCGCCCTGCACTGGCTGGTCACCGGCCGCACTGTCGGCGATCTCGCCCTGCACCCGCCGCACAACCGCGTCGACCGGGAGACGGCCCTTCAGATGTTCACCACGGCCGGTGCCGCCCTGACCGGCGAGCAGGACCGCAAGGGCGTCCTGCGGCCGGGCTTCCTCGGCGACCTCACCGTGCTGTCCCAGGACTACTTCACGGTGCCCGACCCGGAGATCACGGACATCGAAGCCCTGGTGACGGTCGTCGGCGGCCGCATCGTCTATGCCGCCGGCGAGTACGAGGGCATCGACGAAGAGATGCCCGCAGTGGCCCCCGAGTGGAGCCCGGTGGCCCGTTTCGGGGGCTACCAGGCGACTCCGGCGCACGCAAGGCCGGGGGTGCGCCAGGCCGAACTGCTCGGCGAGGCCGTCGCGGAATCCGACCTGCACCGCCAGTGGCGCGCCCGCTGCGGCCAGGTCCCCGAGACCGACAGCCCGGTCTTCGACCCCTGCTTCTCCCTCTGACACAGGCGCTCCGGCGCCTGCCCCACTCTTCCTTCTCCTTCCGGTCACAGACACCCGTCGGTGACCGAAGCACCTCATCATCGAGAGGCACACTCATGGTCAACATCGCCGAGGTCACCGCTGCCCCCAGCCCGGACCTGCTGACCCCCGACAACTGCGCGGTGCTGTTCGTGGACCACCAGCCGCAGATGTTCTTCGGCACCGGCAGCAGTGACCGCACCGCGATCATCAACGCGACCGTCGGCCTGGCCAAGGCCGCCAGGGTCTTCGGCGTTCCGACCGTCCTGAGCACCGTCGCCGCCGAGTCGTTCTCGGGCCCGCTCATGCCGCAGCTCGCGAACGTCTTCCCCGGCCAGGACATCATCGACCGCACCACGATGAACGCCTGGGAGGACGAGGCGTTCGTCGAGGCCGTCAAGGCGACCGGCCGCAAGAAGCTCGTCATCGCCGGGCTGTGGACCGAGGTCTGCGTCGTACTGCCCGCCCTGTCGGCCCTCGCCCAGGGCTACGAGGTGTACGTCGTCACCGACGCCTCCGGCGGCGTCACCCCCCAGGCTCACGAGCACGCCGTCCAGCGCATGGTCCAGGCCGGTGTGGTGCCCGTGACGTGGGTGCAGGTCCTCCTCGAGCTGCAGCGTGACTGGGCGCGAACCGAGACGTACCTGCCGGTCATGGATGTCGTGAAGGAGAACGGCGGCACCTACGGCCTCGGCGTCGTCTACGCGCAGGCCGTCATCGGCGAGCACGCCGCCGGCTGATCCCACCCACGATCGGCCACGGACGCCAGGAACAGGCGGACGAACGCGATGGACAGCGGATTGTTGATGCTCCGGCTGGTGGTGGGGCTCCTCATCGCCGGACACGGAGTGCAGAAGGTCAGCTTCCGGTTGGGCGGCAACGGGCTGGACGGGGGGACCGAGGAGTTCCGCCGGGACGGCTTCCGCGGCGGCCGGCTCACCGCCCTCGCGGCGGGCGGCAGTCAGATCGGGGCCGGCCTGTTCCTGGCGGCCGGCCTCATCACCCCCATGGCGGCAACTGCCGCCATGGGGGTGATGACCGTGGCCGGCACCGTCAAGTGGCACAAGGGGCTGTGGGTGCAGAACGACGGCTACGAGTACCCGTTGGTCCTCGTCGCCACCGCGGCCGCCCTGGCTTCGACGGGCCCCGGCCGCCTTTCTCTCGACGATGTTCTGGGACTGGCCCACTGGCCCTGGTGGGTGGCCCTCGCCGCCCTGGTCGTCGGTCCGGGCAGCGGACTGATCACTCGCATCGCGCTGCGGCACCGGCCCGGCGACCCCACGCAGGAAAGGACGCGGCATGCGCGCACTGCTGACTGACGCCGCCCATACACTCGTACCGCCCAAGGACGACCGGCACGGCCCTCTGCCCCCGCTGATGCTGGTACTGACCGTGGTGACCGGCCTGATCGACGCTGTCAGCTACCTGGCGCTCGGCCGGGTCTTCGTCGCCAATATGACCGGCAACGTCGTCTTCCTCGCCTTCGCCCTGGCCGGCGCGCCAGGCCTGTCCGTCCTCGCCTCCCTGGTCTCCATGGCCTCCTTCCTCGCCGGAGCGCTGGCGGGCGGACGCCTCACCACGCAGCTCGCCTTCCATCGCGGCCGGTTGCTGGCCGTGACGACGGCCCTTCAGGTCCTTCTGGTCGCCGGGACGGTGGCCGCCGTCGCGGTCGCGCACGGCGAGGTCACCACCCCGGTCCGGTACACCCTCATCGTGCTGCTGGGCCTCGCCATGGGCATGCAGAACGCGGTCGCGCGGCGCCTCGGCGTCCCCGACCTCACCACGACCGTCCTGACGCTCACCCTGACCGGACTGGCCGCGGACTCCGCACCGGCCGGCGGGGCTGCACCCCGCCCCGGCCGCCGCATCCTCTCCGTCCTCGCCATGTTCCTCGGAGCCCTCGTGGGCGCCCTGCTGCTGCGGCACACCGCACTCCTCTACCTTCTGGCGCTGGCGGTGCTGCTGCTCGCCGCGACGTCGCTGGCCGCCCACCGCCTGTCGGCCTCCGCGCCCGCCTGGACCCGGCCGCCCGCGTGAAGCTCACCGAAAATGCGGCATGGGCGCCCTTCGCAGCCCGTGTCTTCCGGGCCCTGTGGATCGCGCAACTGGTCTCCAACACCGGAAGCTGGATGCAGACGGTCGGCGCCCAGTGGCTCCTCGTCGGGCACAGCGCGGCCACTGTGACCTTGGTGCAGACCGTCTCCAGCCTCCCCGTCGTCCTGCTGGCCCTGCCCTCCGGCGTCCTGGCCGACCGCTTCGACCGGCGCAAGGTGCTCCTGGTCTCCCAGGCCACCATGCTCACCGTCGCCACCGTCTTGACCGTGCTGGCGTTCCAGGGCGCCCTCGACCCCACCCGCCTGCTCGCGCTCACCTTCCTGCTGGGCTGTGGAACCGCCCCGATGGGCCCGGCATGGCAGGCCATCCAGCCGGAGCTGGTGGCCCGCGAACAGCTCGGCCAGGCCGCGGCGCTGGGTGCCGTGAACATGAACCTGGCGCGTGCCGTCGGCCCAGCTCTGGGCGGCGCGGTGGTGGCCGCCGCCGGCCCCGGCTGGGTCTTCGCCTTCAACGCCCTGTCCTATCTCGCCATCATGGCGGTCCTGCTGACATGGCACCGCACCGGAACCGCCCAGGCCCCTGCGGCACACAGAGAAGGACTCCTGGCCGCCGCGCAGGCCGGACGCCGTTACGTCTGGCACGCCCCCGGTATCCGCCGCATCCTGCTGCGCACCGCCCTGTTCATTCCCGGCGGCGCCGCCCTGTGGTCCCTGCTTCCCCTCGTGGCCAGCCGCTCCCTGCTGCTCGGGTCAGGCGGGTACGGACTCCTGCTCGGAGTCGTCGGCGTCGGTGCCGTCGGCGGTGCCTTCGCCTTGCCCGCCATCCGGCGACGCCTCAGCGCCAATGCCACCCTCGCCGTCGGGACCGTCATCTTCGCCGCGGTGCTGGTAGTGCTGGCCACGACCCAACTGCCCTGGCTCGCGGCCACAGTCCTGCTGCCGGCCGGCCTGGCATGGATCAGCGTGCTCTCCACGCTCAACGCCGCCATCCAGCAGCGACTACCTGGCTGGGTCCGGGCGCGCGGGCTGGCCGCCTACCTCGTGGTCTTCCAGGGCGGCCAGGCGCTGACCGCACCGGTATGGGGGGTACTGGCCGACCGCCTGGGTCTGTCCGCCTCCCTTGTGATCGGCGCCGTCCTGCTGGCAGGCAGCGCTTGGAGCGTGCGGCGCTGGCCCTTGCGCCCCGCAGAGGGAATCGACCCGAGTCCCTCGGACCACTGGCCCGTCCCGCCCCTGGTGTTCCAGCCCGGTCCGGCCGATGGCCCGGTACTCGTCTCCGTCACCTACCGGATTGCCCCACAACAATGGACGGCCTTCACTGCCTGCATGCGGCGCGTCGCCCGCTCCCGGCGCCGTACGGGCGCGCTCACCTGGGGCCTCTACCAAGACGGGCGCGAGTCGGGACGGTTCATCGAGAACTATGTGGTCGCCTCGTGGTCGGAGCATCTGGCGCAGCACCACAGTCGCCTCACCGCCACCGACCGCCGCTATGAGGAGCAAGCACGGCAGATGCTCCTCGAAGGGACCGTTCCTGAAGTGGTCCACGCCTTCGACGCCACGGCCGGACCTGCGGTCACCCTGCCCACGGCAGGGGCGGAGGGCGGGCAGCGGCATCCCGGAGCCAGCGGGGGAGCGGCGCCCCGCATGCCGTGAGCGGCGGGCCAGGTCGCCCGCTCTCGCCCCACCAACGGCCGCGTGCGAGGCACCGGGCGCGCCCCGGCGTCACATGCCTCGGCCGGACCGGTCTCCGGAGGAACATGTAGACACCATGTTTTTGTTGAGGGCAGCGCTCGGCCGACGTGTCACCCGTGCTTCGGGGGCCGGGCGCCGTGCCTATGAGCCTGAAGCACACACCGCAATGATCTTTGACCGATACTCGCAGAAGGACCACCGCAATGTTCCAACGCATTCTCGTCGCTGTTGACTCAAGTCCCGGCCGCCACTCCGTCCTACGCCTGGCCAGGGACATGGCCCTACTGGCCGGCGCCACGGTTCGGGTGCTGCACATCGCGCCGTCCAAGGCCACCCTTGCCGCAGTGGTTTCCCTGGAGGACGACGACGAAGCCAAGGCCGTCCTTGACGAGGCCGTCACTTTGCTGCGTGAGGCAGGCGTACAGGCCGAGGGAGCCGTCTCCAGCGCCCTGACGACGCAGGTGGCCACCACGATCGTGTCTGCCGCCGAGGAGTGGCGCTTCGATCTCCTGATTCTGAGCCCCCACCACCGTGGAGCGCTCGAAGCCCTCGTCAACCCCCGGGTCAGCGACGCCGTCGCCCATGCGAGCCGCATTCCTGTTCTGCTCGCGCCGGAGAATGACGCCGACCGCTAGACCTGATCACGCATCAGAGGACCAAGCCGGCGCCGTCCTGACCGGCAGAGTGCGGCCCGCGCCCGCGGGCCGCACCCGCATGCGAAGGACGGACGAGAACCCGGCGCGGACTGCGCCACGGGGCACTGTCGTGAGGCACGACAGTGCACTGCTGGTCGCGAACCGGTGCACGCAGCCTCAACTGACCTGCTCCACAGCTCCCTAGCCTGGCCCGGCCCGTGAGCGACCACCTGAGGAGCACCACGGCCCGACAGTCCGTGGCCGAGCAATACGTCGACCTCCTGGCACGTGCCGGAGTACGGCGCCTGTACGGCGTGGTCGGCGACAGTCTCAACCCTGTCGTCGACGCGACCCGCCGCCACCAGGACCTGGAATGGATCCAGGTCCGCCACGAAGAGGTCGCGGCGTTCGCCGCCGGTGCCGAGGCCCAGCTGACCGGCAGGCTCGCCGCCTGCGCCGGCTCGTGCGGCCCCGGCAACCTGCACCTCATCAACGGCCTGTACGACGCCCACCGTTCGATGGCCCCGGTCCTCGCCCTGGCGGCCCAGATCCCCAGCGGTGAGATCGGTACCGGCTACTTTCAGGAGACCCACCCCGACCGGCTGTTCGCCGAGTGCAGCCACTACTCGGAACTGATTTCCTCGCCCCGGCAGATGCCCCGTGTCGTGCAGACCGCCGTGCAGCACGCGGTGGGACGCCGCGGCGTGTCCGTGGTGTCACTGCCCGGAGACGTCGCCGCGGAGCACGCGCCGGCCGACGGAGCCGAACTCGCCATGCCGCTGGACCGGCCCGCCGTACGGCCGGCGCAGGAGGAACTGACCCGGCTGACCGAGCTGGTGGACGCGGCCGAGAAGGTCACCGTCTTCTGCGGACGCGGTGTCGCCGGTGCCCACGCCGAGGTGATGGCGTTCGCAGAGAAGATCAAGGCTCCGGTGGCCCACGCACTGCGCGGCAAGGAACACATCCAGTACGACAACCCCTACGACGTCGGCATGTCCGGACTGCTGGGCTACGGCGCCGCCTACGAGGCCATGCACGGTTGCGACCTGCTGATCCTCCTCGGCACCGACTTCCCGTACACCAACTTCCTGCCGCGGCACGTACGCACCGTCCAGGTGGACATACAGCCTGAACGGCTGGGGCGGCGCACCCAGCTTGACCTCGCAGTGTGGGGAGACGTCCGCGAGACGCTCCGGTGCCTGACGCCCGCGGTGCGGGAGAAGCACTCCCGCAGCTTCCTCGACCGCATGCTGCACCGGCACGTCCACGCGCTGGAAGGCGCCGTCAACGCCTATACCCGCGACGACGAGCACACCCCCGTCCATCCCGAGTACGTCGCCTCCGTCCTGGACGAAGAGGCCGCGGACGACGCGGTGTTCACCGTGGACACCGGAATGTGCTGTGTCTGGGTGGCCCGCTACCTCACCCCGAACGGCCGACGCCGCATCCTCGGCTCCTTCGTGCACGGCTCCATGGCCAACGCTCTGCCGCAGGCCATCGGCGCGCAGTTCACCGACCGTGCACGCCAGGTCGTCTCCCTCTCCGGCGACGGCGGCTTCTCGATGCTGATGGGCGACTTCCTCACCCTGGTCCACCACGGCCTGCCTGTGAAGGTCGTCGTCTTCAACAACTCCTCCCTGGGCATGGTTGACCTGGAGATGATGGTCGACGGCCTGCCCCCGTACGGCACCGACTACCCCCACACCGACTTCGCCGCCATCGCCACCGCGGCCGGCGCCCGCGGTATCCGCGTGTCCAAGCCCGCACAGGTACGCGCCGCCCTCCGCGAAGCCTTCGCCCATGACGGGCCCGCGCTCGTCGACGTCGTCACCGACCCCAACGCGCTCGCGATCCCGCCAAAGATCACGGCCGAGCAGGTCACCGGGTTCGCTCTGTCCGCCAGTCGCACCGTGCTCACCGGCGGAGTCGGACGCATGATCCACTTGGCCAAGACGAACCTGCGCAACGTCCCCCGCCCCTGAACACATCCGCCTGCCGCCGCCCGCGCCGGGCGACTGCCTACCTGCTGCACGGCTTCCCGGAAATCTGGTACGGCTGTCGCTGGCAAATATCGGTGCCGGCCGAGCAGTTAGCAGGCATCGCGGGAGGAGGTCGGATCGTGAGTCGGCGTCCGAGCACGCCGAGCGGCGACGCCTGCTGGTGGTGGCGCTGTTGGCGGTGCCGGTGGTGTTGTTGTCGATGATTTCGGGCTGGCAGTTCCGTCATTGGCAGTGGCTGTGCTTCATGCTGGCCGCGCCCGTCGCGGTGTGGGGGGCCTAGCCGTTTCACCAGCGGGCCCTGCGCGGGGCGCGGCACGGTGCGGCGACGATGGACTCCCTGGTCTCACTCGGCGTGGTGGCCTCCTTCTCCTGGTCGGCGTACGCGCTGTTCTTCGGCGGCGCTGGAGGCGGCGGTCGGTGTGCCCTTGTTCGTCCTTGTGGGCCGTTACCTGGAGGGCCGGGCGCGGCGGGGTACCGGGGCCGCGCTGCGGGCGCTGGCCCGGCTCGGGGTGAAGGATGTCGCCGTCCGTGAGGGGCGCCATGAGCGGTTGATCCCGGTGGAGGAGTTGGCCGTCGGCGCCACATTCCTGGTGCGTCCCGGCGAGCGTGTGGCCACCGACGGTGTGGTGGTTCAGGGCCGTTCGGCACTCGACCAGGCGCTGGTGACCGGGGAGAGCGAGCCCGTCGAGGCCGGCCCCGGGGACACGGTGGTCGGGGGCGCGGTCAACGCGGGCGGTCTGCTGCTGGTACGGGCCACGGCGGTCGGCGCGGACACCCAGTTGGCGCGCGTCACCCAGCTGGTGACGGAGGCCCAGGCCGGAAAGGCGCGTGCCCAGCGGCTCGCGGACTTGGTGGCCGGGGTGTTCGTGCCGGTGATCCTGGCGCTGGCGGTGACCACGCTGGGCTTCTGGCTCGGTGCCCGCGCCGATGGGCAGGCAGCCATCACCGCGTGTGTGGCGGTGCTGGTGGTGGCCTGCCCGTGTGCGCTGGGCCTGGCCCCACCGACCGCGCTGATGGCCGCGACCGGCCGGGGCGCGCAGCTCGGCGTGCTGGTGACCGGCCCGCAGGCACTGGAAGGGCTGCAGCACATCGACACCGTCGTGCTGGACCTGACCTCCGGCCACATGAGCGTCGCCGCCGTCACCGTCGTCCCCGACGGCCCCGCTCTCGCCGATGTACTACGCCTTGCCGCGGCGGTCGAGGACGCCTCCGAGCATCCGCGGGCCGGGCGATCACCGTGCACGCCGTGCGTGCCCTCGCCGATGAGGTGCTGCCACCGGTGGCGGACTTCGCGGCGACGCCCGGGTCCGGCGTCCGCGGCCGGGTGGAGGGGCGACTGATCGAGGTGACCGCCGTCGGCGACCGATTGCCCGCAGCGCTCGAGGATGGGTTGCGTAGGCAGTGGAGAGCCCGTGAGCCCCTTCGATGGTGAGGACCCGGCCGGGCACCGAGCCACGTCTTGAGATCGTCGTGGCTGTCGGCGGGGTTCCCCATGGGGAGAATGTGCCAATCCACAGCGTCCTCCTCAAGATCTGGAGTCCGGCATAGGGTCTCCGCGTCTGGCAGGGACATGCAGCCGCGGTTCCCGAAACTGGTTCGCTGCTCTTACACCCCCACCTTGATCCAGCGGACCACCTAGCCCGGCCGCGTGATGTCCACACTGCCGTGCCCCGTCCGCACTGCGGTGGCTGAAGCGACCGCAACCACACACCGCCGGGCCCTCACACCACAGCCGACGTCGCAGGCCGGCGGAGCAGGGTAGGAACCGCGTAGAAGCCTGTTTGGCCGGGCACGCCACAATCTCATGCCCCCGCCGTCAATCGCTCGGACATGTCGTGCGCCTCCGCTGCCCGGCCCTGGTCCCGGTACATGTCCAGCGCCGTCGCCCAGGCGCGCCGTGCTGCGGCAAGGTCTCCCGCGTCGGCGTGCACGTCTGCGAGGGACGCCCAAGTGTCGGCCTCACGATTGGCGTTGCCGATGGCGTGGAAGTGGGTGAGGGCCCGTTCGTACGCCTTCAGGGCACGCTCCGTGCGGCCGGTACGGCGGGCGATGTACGCGAGCGTGTCCCATGTCGCGGCCTGCCCCTCACCGTCCGCATGCTTCTCGAGCAGCGGGAGCGCCTGGAGGCAGTGCGCCTCGCCGCTCTCGAACCGGCCGAGGCGTGCCAGCGCCCAGCCGGTGCCGTTGAGGATGTTCGATTCGCCTACCTGGTCCGCGAGTTCGCGGTAGCCCTCCAGTGCCTGTGCGAAGTGCGGCAGGGCGCGCTCATAAGCGTTGATGCGGACGTGGACCTCGGCGAGCGAGTGGTGGGTACGGGTCAGGCCCGCGGTGTCGTCGTCGGCTCGGAAGTGCGCGAGAGCCGCGTCGAGATGAGGCAAGGCTTCGTCATATCTTCGCGCCTGTGCCAGGGCGACGCCGAGCCGTTGACGGATGTGGGCGGCCAGGAACGTATCGTCGAGGCCGGCGGCTGCATCCAGGGCCGTGTGCCACGCCCGGATACTCTCCTCGAACAGCCCGCGACGCCAGCGGAACGTGTGCAGCGCCCAGGTCAGCCGGCATAGCTGAAGGCGCATTCCGTGCTGTTGGGTGACTGTGACGATGTCCTGGAGGCAGGCATACTCGGCATCGAACCAGGCCAGCGCGGCCTGCGCGTCGTCGAAGGAGAGTGAAGCCGACTCCGGAACGTGCAGCGAGGGCGGATCCTGAGCCGTCCGGTGCGGCTCCAGGACCCGGTGCGCGGCTTGGGCGGTGCGCACGTAGAAGCTTACGAGCCGGCGCGTGTGCTGCTCGCGCTGTGCGGCGGTCAGGCGGTCCGCCCGCTCCTCGGCGTAGAGCCGGACCAGGTCGTGCATCTGGTAGCGGCCCGGCCGGTGCTGGCGGACCAGGCAGGCTTCCTCCAGGACGCGCGCGATCTGCCGGGTCGGCGCCAGGTCGCGTTCGCTGAGGTGAGCGAGCGCGGCCAAGGAGATGTCCTGGTGGGGCGTGAGCCCCAGCAGAGTGAAGGTTCGGGCCGGTTCCGGGTCGAGAGCGGCGTGCGACGCATCGAACAGGACGCGCAGACTGGCGGAGACGTCACCGGCGTCCAGCACGTCGAGACGGGTGCTCGGGTCGCGCAGGTCCCGGGCGAGCTGGTCGAGGGAGCCGCCCGGCAGGCCGTCCGCGTGCGCGGCTGCGATGTCGAGGGCCAGCGGCAGTCCGGCGCACCAGCGGACGATGTCGCGCAAGGCCGGTTCACCGGCGGCCCGTACGTCCCCCAGGCGGCGGGCGAACAGCCGCGACGACTCGGCAGCGGGCAGCACGCCGAGGCCGACTAGGTGCGCACCGGTCCGCACTCTGAGGCTGCTCAACCGGTTTCTGCTGGTCACAAGCGTCCGGCAGTCAGGTGTTCCGGGCAGGAGCGGCATGACCTGGGTGCTGTCGCGGGCGTTGTCGAGGAGCACCAGCATGCGGCGCCGGGCCATCAGTGTGCGATAGAGCGCCGCGCGGCCCTCGGTGTCGGCGGGCAGTTCGCTCTCGGCCGCCCCAAGAGCCATGAGGAACAGGCGCAGGACGTCACCGGGGTCGGTGGGGCGGGCGCTGGGACTGAAGCCGTTCAGCTGGGCGTAGAGCTGGCCGTCGGGGAACGCCTCGGCGTGCTGATGTGCCCAGCGCAGAGCGAGCCACGACTTGCCGACCCCCGCCATGCCCGCGATCACGCTGACGTCCGGTTGCGCATCGTCGGCGCGGCCGCCCCGTGTGTTCAGGAGGCGCAGGGCCTCCTCCCGGCCCACGAACCCCTGCGGACCGACCGGGAGTTGGCGCGGAATACGGCGGTCCGGAGCGGCGGCCGCGGGGGCGGCGAGCGCGTCGTCGAAGACGAGAATTTGCTGATGGAGTTCGCGCAGCCGGGGGCCGGGGTCGACGCCCAGCCGCTCGGCGAGCCGTTGCCGCACCTCCTCGTAGGCGGTCAGGGCGGCCGCGGGGCGGCCCGCCCGGTACAGGGCCAGCATGTGCAGATGGGCTGCTTGTTCATCGAGCGGCTCGGCGGTGGCGAGTGCGGCGAGCGGCTGGAGGGCGTCGACGTGCCGACCCTGGTCCAGCAGCAGCGCGCAGTGGTCCAGGCGGGCCTGCCGGTGTTCCTCCGCCAGAGTGAGGCGGTACGCGTCGAGCCAGGGGGAGCGCAGCCCGGCGAACGGCTCACCCTGCCAGAGCGCCAGCGCCTGACCGTACGACGTCTCGGCCTTGCGCGGGTCCTGCGCGCCGCGCGCCTGCTCGACCAGGGAGCGGAACCGGAACAGGTCGACGTTCCAGCTGTCGGTGCGCAGCACGTATCCCGCCGGTGTCCGCACAATGTCCCACCGCTCCTCGTCGCCCGGGTCCGAGCGCAGGGCACGCAACCGTGACACGTAGCTGTAGAGCGAGGCCATCGCACGCGGCGGGACCTCGTCCCCCCACACGCGCGCGACGAGCGTCTCCGCCGGGACGGGCCGGTTGACGTCGATCAGGAGCAGGGCCAGGACACAACGCTGACGCGGCGATCCAGGGGCGACCTCGACGCCTCGCGCGCGGATGGTCACATTCCCGAGAAGGGTGAATCCGATGCTCATGCCGGTCCTTCGTTCCGCGAGGTCTCACCGGAGCCGGACCGGCCGCCGCGGCTGCCCACCCGGCGCCGAACCGTGCACCCCTGCAAGAAACTATCAAGTTCCGTACAGGGCGCGTGCGGAACAGTGAAGGCGACCAGCACGCACCACAGGGGGAAGGACCGCCTCATGACCCACCACGCCGTACTGCTCCGCGGACTGCTCGGAGTCACCGCCGCCGCAGCTCTCCTGACCACCGCGGCGGGGGCGGCCACCGCGCAGACCGCACCGGCCGCCCATGCGGCAGCCGCACCGGCGAAGACGCTGGGCGCGCAGTCCTCGGCGGGCCGCTACCTGGTGGACGGCGCCCGCATCCACACGCAGCCCAGCACCACCTCCACGACGGTCGGTTACGGCTATGGAAGCCACAGCGTCACCGTCCACTGCCGTCGCGTCGTGGCAGGGCAGGAGTGGTTCTACCACACGGACAACACCACGCGCGTGACCGGTTGGGGCCGCTACGTCGTCGTCGTCCCGTTCATCGCCGTCGGCGACTGCTGACCCGACCACAGGAGCCATCCGTGAGCGCATCCATCAGCCGCCGGCCGCGTGCGCCCGCCGGTACTCTCGCTGTCCCCGGCGCCTCGGCAGCGCCCGACACCGCGCCGCAGGTTGCCGCTGCGGCGCCGGGGGACTACTTGGGAACGGGAATGCGAATCCGGGCCTAGGCCAACGGCTCGTCCACGATCAAGGGTCTCAAGGGTCTGGAATACGCGGGGCAGGGAGTGACCGTCTCCTGCCGGCAAGACGGACCCACCTCCAACCCGAACTTGACCATCAGCTGGTACTACCGCCGCAACAACGCCACTGGCGTCACCGGCTGGTCCAGCTGGGACGTCCTCCGGCCGTCTGCCTCCGTACCGCACTGCTGACACCACGGTAGGTACGCACGATCGGGCCCGGCCCTTCGCCCACGGGGGTGGCGGAGGGCCGGACGCGCTGCTTCCCCAGCGTCCGTACGCCAACGTGCTCCCTGCCCTTCCGGTCCCGGCGTCCAGCGCGGCGCCGGGGTGCTACCGGGACCGGAGACACCCGACATCGGCTCACCCGGTCCGCAGGCCAACGCCGACTTTTTCACCCGTTGCCCTCCGCCTCCTCGGCGGTCGTGCCAGAGTCCCGCGCACCGGTAACCGGCAGTGGCACTTGCAAGAAGCGTGCAAGACGCCCCCAAGGCAAACCGGCAATGCTGCTGAAAAACCCCGCTCCCGGAACTCTCCCTCAAAGGATGAGGAAACCATGGACAGAACCCTTTCGCGTACCGGGCTCGTCACCATCAGCGCGGTAGTCGGCCTGCTCATCGCCACTGGTGGCGTCAGTCAGGCGCAGCCCGCAACTGCGGCAGCTGCGCGGACCGCGGCAGCGTACAGCGTCGTGCCGTACGAGAACGTCAACGTCCGCAAGCTCCCCACCAAGGACAGCGCCTACTTGGCCACCCTCACTGCCGGAAGCACCTACACCGCCTACTGCTGGACTCACGGACAGACGATCAAGGACCACGGGATCACCAACGACATCTGGATCGGTTTCGCGGATGGCTACAGCAGCGCCGTGTACTTCAAGGGCAATGAGTACGCCAACCTGCCGCAATCCGCTCAGTGCTGACCATTACCTCGGACACGAAGGAGAACAGCGTGCGATTCAGTGCTCGCGCAGTCGGCGTCGCCGCAGGGTTCGGTGCCGGCGTCGGTCTGCTTGGCATAGGTGCGCCCTCGGCCGCCGCTGCGGACGCCTGCGTCACCAGCGGACCGGCCACCTACTGCCACAACGTCTACGGCGCCCCCGTATACGGCAGTTACGACGGTACCGGCCAGGTGGTCGGCCGCATGTACACCACCTACAGCTGGTTCAGCTGCCGACTGGACAAAGGCGGCTACGTCGGCGGCCCGCACCCCTACCGATGGCTGCTCACCAAGGCGGACAACGGGGTATGGGGGTGGATGAAGGACACCTCCATCAGCTCCGAGACCGACTCCGTCATCCCCTGTTAGCCCTGCTTTCGCTGGTCAGGCAGGGGGCGGCTCGGCCTGAGGGAGACCTCCGGCGTCTTGTTTCCGTTCGGGGAGCTGGGGGGTGCGATGGCGTCGGTGCTGGGCATGCTGGATAGCAGGAGGCCGCCGCCTGAACCGCCCCGGGTGAGGTGGAGACTCGATGCTGAACGCGGTGATGGAGAAGCTCGGCATCGGTTGGCGCGAGACGCTGCGCAAGTGGATCCGCCAAGGCCAGATTGACACCGGGCAGCGGCCGGGGGACGACGACCGAGGAGGCCGCGCAGGTCAAGGCCCTGAAGCATGAGTCGGTGACGCACACGAACAACGCCTCGCCCGCGAACTGCACGCAGGCGGATGGACGGTCCAGCGCTGCGGACAAGGCACCTTTCCACCGGCCGTCCAGCACGCCCTGGCCCGGACCGACTCCGTGTTGCGGTACTTCCCCGACCTCATCGCCGCCCGCGACCACGAAGTGATCACCATCGACGCCAAGGGCCGCCTGCCGAGCACCCACACCGACCGTTACGCGATCAGCACTCCAGGACCCGAAGCTGCAGGAACCTCGCGAGCTCCGCCGGATCCCTGGGGCTGGAGAACTTCAGCAGCTCCCGCGCCCACTCACTCACCGCCCCGGCCGCCTCGACGCCCCCCAGAGCATCAGCGTCATCCAGGGAACCGTCTTCCTCAGCCCCTCCAGCCCCTTCGTCTTCCGAACTCCCGCTGCGCAAACGGGAGTCGGCAAGGGCCTCCAGGGTCTCGGTGTGGTGCGCCCGCAGCGCTTCGAGGACCTTCGCCAGCCCGCTGTAAGCCGGGGAGGTCAACGTGTCCTCGGGATCTTCGCCTTCTCCGAGGAACACCGGGACGATGAGCGAGGCGATTTTCCCTTGCTCGGGTTTCATGCGCAGGGCGCGTCCGACCACCGGCGCGTTGTGCAACGGCCCCGCCGCCTCAAGAGCGCGGCGAGCGGCAGAAATGGTCGGTAGGGCGGCCGGTATGCGGCGGATACCGCGGCGAGGAGGTCCCGCTACCGGCGTCGCATGTCCGGGCTCTCAAAGGGGGGCTCACACCGGACCTTCGCCGGTCGACCGGGCCCGGCCCGGCAGCAAGCATCACCTGATGTCGACCGGCACGGTACCCCCTTGGCGGTCCTGCTGAGCGGCGGCAACCGCCACGACGTCACCCAGCTGATCCCGTTGCTGGACGTCATACCCCGCATCCGCGGGATGCGCGGACGGCCGCGGCGTCTGTTCGCCGACCGCGGCTACGACTACGGCCACTACCGCCGCCTGGTACGGGCCCGCGGCATCACCCCGAAGTTCGCTCGCAAGCGCCTGCGCATCCGCTACGAGGTACGGGCCGGCCTGCACTTCGGGCTGCTGCAACTCGCCTGCAGCATCATCTGCCTGCGACGCCTACGTACATCATTCTGAAACGGTCAGTAAGGGGTGACACGGCACGGTGCGTGCCCTGTCCGCCCGGCTGTATAGGGTGTCTGTCGTGCCCGGCGAAACTGACCTGCGACGACTCTTGACCGGCATGCGGCCGGAGCTGAATCCGGGACGCTATGTGTTCACCACCGTGGGCGGTGGCGTCCCGCCCGGTGTGACCCCGGTCGTCACGGTGACCGAGCCGGAGGGTCTCACCCTGGTGCTGCGGCAGGAGGACGCCGAAGCGGCAGGGCTCAAGTACGACTATGTGGCCGGGTGGTTGGTCCTGCGGGTGCACTCGGCCCTGGACGCGGTGGGCCTGACCGCCGCCGTCGCACAGGAACTCGCCGGGGCCGGGATGAGCTGCAACGTGGTGGCTGGATTCCACCACGACCATCTCTTCGTGCCGTACGAGGCGACGCACCGTGCTCTGGAGCTGCTCGAAGGACTCTCCCGCAGATGTGCGGCCGACATCGCGTAGTAGCCTCGGTGATCCATTCGGGAAGGGCCTTCGACATGCTCAGGACGCGGAGAACCGGCCCCTGCCGGGTGCTCCGGGTTCGTACGCTTCCCTTCCCGTCACCGGGAGAGGATTGAAGGAATGACAGTAAGCGTGCGCACCTCGGAGACCATCGAGGTGGTGGGGGCACGGACCAACAACCTCCGTGACGTCACCGTGCGCATCCCCAAGGGGCAGGTGGTGGCCTTCACCGGCGTCAGTGGCAGCGGCAAGACCTCCTTAGCGATCGACACCCTGCACAACGAGGCCCAACTCCGTTATCTGGAAGGGCTCTCGCCGTTCGTCCGGCAGTACATCACCCAGCGCAACCGCCCCAAGGTGGACCGGGTCCTCGGCCTGGGCGCCACCCTCGCCGTCGACCAGCGCCGGCTCAACCGCAATCCACGCTCCACCGTCGCCACCATCACCGGCATCGACGGTCACCTCGGACTGCTGTACTCCCGGCTGCCGGGCATCGGCCCGGATGCGCTTCCCGGTGACGGACATCTCAGCTCCGCCCACTTCGACCGGCACACCCCGGAAGGAAGCTGCTCCGAGTGCCACGGTGTCGGCGGAGTCTGGCAGGCCCAGGAGGAACTCGTCATCACGCGACCGGAGTTGCCCCTCTTCGAGGGAGCCTCCCCCTGGTACGCGAAGTGGCGTTCCGGCGAACACGCCTTCATCCCCGCACTGGCCGAGAAGCGCGGCGTGGACCTCGCCCTGCCCTGGCAGTCGCTGCCCGAGCGCTTCCGGCACGAGGTGCTGTACGGCACGGGTGACGAGAGGATCGAAGCCACCGTCGACATGCCGAACAAGAACGAGACGTCCTCCTGGACGTACACCTCCAGCGAGCCGCTGCGAGGAGCGCTCGCCGAGGTCGAGCGGGTCTTCGCGAACGCGGCGACACCCAGCGCGAAAGAGCGGTACCTGCCGTACATGCGCAAGATGCCCTGCACCACTTGCGGGGGCAGCGGTTACGACGAGATCGCCCGGTCGGTGAGGCTCGGCGGGCTCGCCTACCCCGAACTCCTTGAGGCCGACGTTCGCGAGGTGCGCGCCTGGGGCGACCGGGTCACCTCCGGCCTCGACACCCCACAGCGCGCGGTCGGCGAACCCCTCCTGCAGGATCTCGCCCGCAGACTTCGGGTCCTGGACCGCCTCGGCCTCGCCCACCTCCAACTGTCCCGCAGCGCGGCCACCCTGTCCGGCGGCGAACTCCAGCGCACCCGGCTCGCCGCCCAGCTCAGCACCGAACTCAGCGACATCATCTTCGTACTCGACGAACCGGGCACCGGCCTCCACCCCGCCGACAAGGCCCATCTCCTGGACATCGCACTGGAGTTGCGCGCCGCCGGGAACACCGTGCTGCTGGTCGAGCACGACCCGGAACTCATCGCCCGCGCCGACTGGGTCATCGACATGGGACCGGGCGCCGGACGGCTCGGCGGTGAGGTGCTCGTCTCCGGCACCCCCGCCGACGTCGCCGAAGACCCCCGCTCGCTCACCGGCCACTACCTCGCCGGGAAGGGACCACGGCTGCGCCGCAGCCGCCGGCCGGTCGGGCAGGGCACGGAATGGGTGGAACTGCACGGGCTGTCCGCGCACAACGTGACGGCGGACCTGGTCCGCTTCCCCGTGGGCCGGCTGACCTGCCTGACCGGGGTCAGCGGCAGCGGCAAGAGCAGCCTGCTCGGCGCCCTCGGCGCCGGGACCGAGGCGGCTCTGGCCGGAACGGCGGCCGACGCCGTCCGCCGGGTCACCGGGGCCGGGGCCTTCGGCTGGGTCGCCGTGGTCGACCAGGAGCCGATCGGCCGGACACCCCGGTCCAACCCCGCCACCTACAGCAAGGCGTTCGACATCGTCCGCAAGCTGTTCGCGGAGACCGACGAGGCACGCAAGCGTGGCATCAAGGCCTCCTGGTTCTCCTTCAACGCGGCCAACGGCGGACGCTGCGAGGTCTGCACGGGTTACGGCCGCAAGCTGGTCGACATGCACTTCCTGCCGGACGTGTGGGTGGTCTGCGACGCCTGCGAGGGACGCCGCTACACAAAGGAGGCCCTGGAGATCACTTACCAGGGACTGACCATCGACGGGGTGCTGGAGCTGACCGTCGCCGAGGCCGTCGAACGCCTCACGGAGAACCGGCAGTTGGCGGACGCGCTCAAGGCCATGGACCGGGTCGGCCTCGGCTATCTGCAACTCGGCCAGAACGCCACGGAACTCTCCGGCGGCGAGGCGCAGCGTCTCAAGCTCGCGTCGGCGATCCAGCGCGGCTCGGGGGGCCGCAAGGCCGGACTGGTCGTGCTCGACGAACCCGTCTCGGGTCTGCACCCCTCCGACATCCAGCGCATGGTGGACGCCTTCGACCTGCTCCTGGACTCGGGCAACACGGTGGTCGTCGCCGAGCACGACATCCCCGTCGCGGCCTCCGCGGACTGGGTGATCGACCTCGGTCCGGGCGCCGGACCGGACGGGGGAGCGGTCGTGGCGGCCGGCACCCCCGACCAGGTCGCCGAGGCCCGCACCCCGACCGCGGGCTACTTCCGCCGGTACATGGCGGGCCTGCCACTGCTGAACGGGCACGGCGGCCGCTGACACACCGGTGACGCCCCGCGTCCGGCCGTCGCGCACACGGTCAGGCGCGGGGCGACACCAGCTCCACTACGGTGATGTCCGGGTCGGCGTCCAGGCGGACGGGCGGCCCCCAGAAGCCGGTGCCCCGGCTCACGTAGAGCAGGGTGTCCCGGTACCGGCTCAGCCCGGCGACGTGCGGCTCGACCAAGGACGCGAGACGGGTGAAGGGCCACAGCTGGCCGCCGTGGGTGTGCCCGGACAACTGGAGGTCCACCCCGTACCTGGCGGCCTCCGTGACCTGAGCGGGCTGGTGGGCGAGGAGGACCACGGCCCGGTTCCGGTCGCGTCCGCCCAACGCGGCTTCGTAGTCGGGGCCGTCGTCGTGGTCGACGCCGCTCGCGTCCTCGATCCCGGCCAGGTCGAAGCCCGGCAGGGCGATCCGCTCGTTGCGCAAGGGACGCAGCCCGAGCTCGCGCACGAAGCGGACCCACTGCTCGGCGCCCGAGTAGAACTCGTGGTTCCCGGTCACGTAGTAGACGCCGTGCGGCGCCCGCAGATTCGCGAGCGGTTCGGCGGCCCGCCCCTGGACCGCCACGTCGGCGTCCTCCACCAGGTCGCCCACGAGGGCCACCAGGTCCGGCTCGGTGCCGTTGAGGAGGTCCACCAGCTGCCGCGTTCGGGAACGCCCCACCAGCACGTTCAGGTGGATGTCGCTGATCAGCGCGATCCGGAAACCGTGGGCCTCCGGGCCGAGCCGGGTCAGGGGCACGACGAGGCGCCTGACGCGGGGCGGCCCCAGCGCGGTGTACGCGCCGTACCCCACGGCGGCGCCCGCGGCGGTCCCCGCGGCGACGGCGACGACCCGGCTCACGAACATCCGCCGGGAGGCCGGGAGCCCGTCGGCCGACGCGGGCGCCGGGCTGTCCGGGCCGGGCACGGACCCCGTACCGTACAGGCGCTCCCCGCCGTCCCCGGACACCGTGTCACCGGCGAAGTGCCTCCGGCGGACCCGCATCAGCACGGGACGGACCGCCTCACCCGCCAGCAGCGCCAGCGTCAGGTAGAGGATCCCCGCCATCCAGGTGAAGCCGGGCCAGCCGACCGCGGTGGCCAGCGGAGCGGGCAGCGCGCGCTCCGCTGGCGGCGCGGCCACCAGCAGCAGCGCCAGCAGCACGATCAGGACCGTACCGGCCCGGCGCCACCACGAACGCGGGGACGTCGTGGCGCGGACCATCCGCCACCACACGTAGAAGTGGGCGCCGGCCAGGACGGGCAGCACGAGCGCGACGAACAACGCGGAGGACACCGGACCCCCGGATCAGTCGGCGACGGTGCGCGGCTCACCGCACCAGCGACGCAGCGCCCTCGTGAGCCCCCGGCCGGGTTCGACGCCCGCCCAGGCCACGTAGCCGTCCGGCCGGATCAGCACATGCGCGGGCCACCCGGCGCCGATGGGTTCGGCGAGCACACCCGTACGCAGCCGCGCCTCCCAGCCCACGGCGGCCGGCGGACAACCCTCCGTGCCGGTCAGCACGAAATGACCGCTCCGGAACAACTCGTACAGCCGCTCCGGGCCGCCGGGGGTCGCCACGAGCGGCCGGTCCGGTATCCGCCGGCCCGTCCACCGGTCGCCCTTGTCCGCCGGGTAACGCAGGGTCAGCCCCGACAGGTGCAGCACGTTCAGCCGGTGCACCGGCTTGATCCGCATCGACCACATGGCGGCCTTCCGCAGCACCCGCGCGGGAAGGCTGTCGGAGGTCTCGAAGCGGAAGGACAGATCGGTCTTGCGCAGCGTCTCCGCCGCGATCGGGTACCGCTCCGCCTCGTAACTGTCGAGCACTCCTGGCGGCGCCCATCCGTCGAGGACCGCACGCAGCTTCCAGCCCAGGTTGAACGCGTCCTGGATACCCGTCTGGAGGCCCTGTCCGCCGGACGGGATGTGCGTGTGCGCGGCGTCCCCCGCGAGCAGCACCCGCCCGGCCCGGTACGTCTTCGCGTGCCGCTGCGAGCTGCGGAACCGGGACAACCACAGCGGGCTGTGCATGCCGATGTCCGTACCCAGGATGGCGGCGCAGCTCTCGCTCAGATCCTCCAGCGTCAGCGGCTCGTCGGCGGGGACGGCGAACTTCTCCCGGTCCAGCACGATGACCCGGTACGTGCCGTCGCGGAACGGGAACAGGGCAGCCATGCCGCGCCGGGTGATCCGCGCGTACTCGGCCGGCCCCGGCGGGCTGCTCAGCCGGGCGTCGGCCATCATCAGCGACTGGTCGTAGTTCCAGCCGTCGAACTCCACGCCGATGGCGTTACGCACGGTCGAGTTCACCCCGTCACAGCCGACGACGTACCGGGCCCGGACCGTGGCCGGACCCTCCGGCCCGGTCAGCTCGACGTCGACCCCGTCGTCGTCCTGCGAAAGGCCGGTCATCTCGGTCCCGAAGAGCAGCACCGCGCCCGCCTTCTCGGCGGCGGCCTGCAGCGCGTCCTCGGTCCGCGCCTGCGGGATCGACAGGCTGAAGGGGAAAGGCGTGTCGAGCAGCCCGTAGTCCAGGTAGCCGTCCTCGTTGCCGAGCGGCGGATGCGGGCATTCCCGCCCCCAGGCCAGCACGTCGCCCACCCGGCCGCGCATGTCGAGGAGTTCCAGAGTGCGGGGCTCGACCGTGCAGGCACGGGACAGCCGGCTGCGCCCGGTGCGCTTGTCGACCACCTGGCAGGAGACGCCGAAGCCGGCCAGTTCCGCCGCGAGCGCGAGCCCGGCGGGTCCGGCGCCGACGATGAGCACCTGGGGGGACGGCGGCATCTTCTGACTCCTTCGCAACGGCCGGACCCGCGGCACGGGCAGTGCGCGGGGCGCGATACCACGGCAGGCGCGGGCCGGTCCGGGACCACGGGGCCGCTTCCCGTCGGGATGACGGCCAGTTAACGGGCGGGTGCGAAGCGGGCGCAACCACGCTGAGAACGAGGTAAGAGACGGCGGAGAGCGGGGGCCCGCGGATGAGACCGGATCGAGCACCGGATTGAGAACGGCGCGTTCTAGCGTGACGGCCGATCGTCTGCCGCACCCGCGTTCCTGCCCGCAGGGAGGAGTTCCGCCATGACCGCGCGTCCGCCGGAACCGAGCCGTACACCGGCCGACCCGGCCGCCACACACCCACCGGCCGCCCTCTCCCTCGCGGAAACCCCCGCCGGACTCGCGCGTGAGGACCTGGAATCCCTGCTGACCATCCGCCACTTCGAGAATCTGCTGCTGCGGATGTTCGCCGAGGGCAGACTCAACGGCACCACGCACACCTGTCTCGGACAGGAGTACGTGCCGGTCTCCCTGGCCCCGCTGCTCGCGGGCGAGCACGTGCTCAGCAACCACCGGGGCCACGGCCACTACCTCGCCCTGTTCCGGGACCCCGCCGGACTGCTCGCAGAGATCATGGGACGCGCCGGCGCGGTGTGCTCCGGCGTCGGCGGCAGCCAGCACATCCGCCGAGACGGCTACCTCTCCACCGGCGTGCAGGGGCAGAGCCTGCCGCTCGCCGTCGGCATCGGACTGCGCTGCAAGCGCACGGGATCCGGCCGGCTCGCCGCCGCGTTCGTCGGCGACGGCACCTGGGGCGAGGGAGCGGTCTACGAAGCACTCAACATGGCCGCGCTGTGGCAGGTGCCGGTCCTGGTGGTCGTCGAACACAACGGGATCGCCCAGTCCACCCCGACGCGCGCCCAGATGGCCGGTTCGATCGCCGACCGGGCCGCCGCCTTCGGCATCGACTTCGTGGAGATCACCGGCCACCACGTACCGGAGATCCGGGAACGGCTCACCCCCGTGGTGCGCCGGGTCCGCGAGGAACACCGCCCGGCCGTCGTGCAGTTCACCACCCAGCGGTTGGGCCCTCACAGCAAGGGCGACGACACCCGCGACCCGGTGGAGGTCGAGCGGCTCCGAGCCGGCGACTGGTACCGGGAGCTGACCGGCCGGCTGGGCGCGCCGTTCCGGGAACTCGACGCGCGCATCCGCGCCGACCTGGAAGAGATGGCCCGCGAGGTGGAGGCGCGACCGCCCGCCACCTGGACGGGGTCCGGTGCCGCGGACCCGAGGACGGAGGACCGATGGCCGAACTGACCGAGCCGACCGACCTGAGCGGACTGACCGGCCTCGTCGCCGAGGTGCTCCAGATACCCGCCGACGAGGTGACGGAGGAGACGGGGACCGCCACCACGGCGGCCTGGACCAGCCTGCGGCACGTCCAGATCGTCTCCCGCGTCGAGCACACCTACGGCATCCGGCTCACCGCCCGCGAGGTGCGCCGCTGCCGGAGCGTCGGCGCCCTGCGCGCGGCGCTCGCCGCGAAGCGGGGGACGCCGTGACCCGCCCCGCGCCCCGTGTGGTGGAGGCGCTCAACGCGGCCCTGCACCGCCTGTTCGAGGAACGGTCCTCGTTGCACCTGCTCGGCGAGGACGTGCGTGACCCGTACGGCGGCGCCTTCAAAGTGACCCGCGGTCTGTCGGCCCGCCACCCGGACCGGGTGCTCTCCACCCCGATCAGCGAGGCGGGCATCACCGGCGTGGCGGGCGGCCTGGCGCTCGCGGGCGACCAGGCGATCGTGGAGATGATGTTCGGCGACTTCGCCGCGCTCGCCTTCGACCAGATCCTCAACCTGATCTCCAAGTCGGTGACCATGTACGGCGAGCGGGTGCCGATGCCGGTCGTGGTGCGCTGCCCCGTGGGCGGCAACCGCGGCTACGGTCCCACCCACAGCCAGAGCCTCCAGAAGCACTTCCTGGGCGTGCCCAACCTGGCGCTGTACGAGACGAGTCCCTTCCACGACCCGTACGTCCAGCTCGTCGAGGGACTCGACCGGGGACCGTCGATGCTCTTCGAGGACAAGGTCCTCTACACCCGGCGGATGTTCCGCGACGGGGTGGTGGACGAGCACCACCGGTACGCGCTGCGGGGCGGGTCCACCGGCTGGGCGCACATTTCCCCCATGGACGGCACCGCCGCGGACGTGGTGCTGATCTGTCCGGGCGGCACCGCGCACCGGGCCCTCGACGCCGCGCGGCTCCTGCGCCCCCGCGGGATCGCCGCGCACGTCCTGGTCCCCGCCCGGCTCTACCCGCTCGACCTGGAGCCGGTGCTGCCGCTGCTGGCGGACGCCCGGCTGGTCGCCGTGGCGGAGGAGAGCACCGAGGGCGGTACCTGGGGCGCCGACATCGCCGCCCGGCTGCACACGAGGATCTGGGCGCAACTGCGTTCGCCCGTCCTGTTGCTGAACTCGGCCGACTCGGTGGTGCCGACCGCACCGCACCTGGAGGCGCGGGTGCTGCTCGGCGCGGAGCTGATCGCCGACGAGATCGAGGCCGGCGTGGCCCGCTCCCTGCCGCCCCGCACACCGGCCGCCCTGCCGCCTGCCGCCCCGCTCACGGCCGCCGGGCCGGAGATCGCTGAAGCGGGAAGCGCCGAGCCCGCGGCCGGTGTGCCGGTCGCCGTTCCCAAGCTCAACAACAACGACACCGCCTACCTGGTGCTCCGGTGGTTCGCCGACGACGGCGCGCACGTCGACGAGGGAGACCCGCTGGTCGAGCTGGAGACCTCCAAGGCGGTCGAGGAGATCGCCGCACCGGCTGCCGGACATCTGCGGGTGCGCGCCGCGGAAGGCAGCGAGGTCGGCGTCGGGGAACTCCTCGCCGAACTCCTCGCCGAGCCCTCCGCCGCCCCCGTGCCCGCGACCGCGCCCCCTCCCGCCCCGGAGCCCGGCACCGACGTCCGCACCCATGTGCTCGACCGGGCCCAGCAGGGGACCGCCGCGGTGGTCACCCGCGCCCACCGGGAGGTGCCCGTCGCCTTCGCCGCGGTCGAGGTCACCGTGGACACGGTGCTGGCCAGGCTGCGCGCCCTGTCCGACGAGAGCGGCGCCGAGGTCGGACTGCCGGAGGCTGTGGTCAAGGCCGTGGCCGCCGCGCACCCCGCCTTCCCGCACCTGTTCGGCACCCTGGTGGACGAACGGACCGTGCGGCTCGCCGACACCGTGGACATCGGCGTCACCGTGGACGCCGGGAACGGCCTCTACATCCCCGTGCTGCGGGACTGCGCCGGCCGTTCCCTCGCCGACCTCTCCGACGACCTCATGGACTTCCGGCTGAAGGCGTTCCGCGCCGAGTTCACCGCGGGCGAGCTGTCCGGCGGCTCCCTGAGCGTGTCGCTGAACACCGAGCCAGGTGTCCTGTTCGTCCAGCCGATCGTCATGGCGCCGCAGCTCTGCATGGTCTCGGTGGGCGGCCCGCTCACCCGGCTCGTCCTTCAGGACGGGGCGCCCGCCTCCACCACCGTGGTCACCCTCGGACTCGCCTACGACCACAGGGTGGTCAACGGCCGGGACGCGGTCGCCTTCCTGCGCACCGTCGCGGACGCCCTCCACCACGCGGAGAAGCTCGTCGAACTGGGCGACCCGCAGTGAGCCCTGTTCGGACCGTTCCGGCTCCAGCGGCCCCGCGGCCGCCGGAGCAGTCAAGTGAGGAGTTCTCGTGGCGTACGGGTTGACCGCCTTCGGCACGGCGCTCGGCGAGGAGGCCGCCGTCAAGGACGTGGTGGCCGATTACACCGAGGACGTCGAGCGCGTCCTCGGATACGGATACGACCGCATCCACCGCGCCGATCCCGGCACCAGCGTCACCGACCTCGCCGTCGAGGCCGGGCGGCGGGCCCTGGCGGGGGTGAACCCGCGCGAGGTGGACCTGCTCGTCCTCGCCCTCACCGACCTCGCCGACCATCTGTACTGGGACGCGGCTGCCCGCGTCCAGTGGGAGCTCGGCCTCAGCCGGGCCGAGGCCGTCCTCGTCGACCAGGGCTGCGCGGGCGGGGTCACCGCCTTCGACACCGTCGCGGGACGCTTCGCCACCCATCCCGGCTACGACACGGCCCTGGTCGTCGGCGCCAACCGTACCGTCGAGGCGTACTGGAACCGGCTGGACACCCACTCGCTGCTGTTCTCCGACGGGGCCGCCGCCGCCCTCGCCGTACGCGACGCGCCCACCCTGCGCTGGCGGTCCTCCTACGCGGAGACGGACGGCCGGTACGCCGACTTCTTCCGGATGGACGTCGGCGGCGCCAGACAGCCCTTCGTGCCCGGCGCCGAGACACCCTCCGTACGGGACTCCTGGGACGTGGTCGAACACTTCCAGCACGACGCCGAGCGACTGGCCGCCTACGCCGAGGAGATCGACGACCGCACCGCGCGCGCCGTGCACCGGGCCTGCCGTCAGGCCGGATGCGCCGAGGAGGACCTGGCCTGGCTCCTGCTGCTCAACGACAACGCTCGGGTCCTGGCGGCGCAGGCGGAACTGATCGGGATACCGCTGGAGCGCACCAACACCCGGCTGGCGCGCCGCCACGGCCACTTCGGCGCCGCCGACCACCTGTTCTCCCTCGCCCGCACGTACGAGGCCGGGGAGTTGTCGCACGGGGATCTCGTGGCCCTCGCGACCAACGGCCGGGGCATGCACTGGGCGTGCGCGATCCTCCAGTGCTGACCACGGCCCGGCCCCGTCCGGGGAGCCCTCTCCCGCCACCGAACAGATCGGAGTGACACGCTATGAGCCGTCAACCCGCCCGGCGCGCCAGGACGGCCGCCGCGCTGGTCTGCGCCTGCCTCGGGCTGATGTCCTGCGGGGCCGAACCCGACTCGGCCGTGCGGGCCTCCGACGCGGCCGACACCCCCGCGTGCAAGGTGCTGCGGCCGCTGGCCGTCGAATTCGGCCTCGGAGAGCCCTCGGTGAGCCAGATGTCCGGGGAAGGCTGTACCGCACACAGCCACGAGTTCGGCACCCTCACCGTGCTGCTGCGGGACCGGCCGCTGGAGGACACGGCCACCGGGCAGGGCAAACGGAGCACGATGCGCTTCAGCGACCACGACGCCGTGATGCTGATGGGTTCGCTGGACGGCGTCTGCAAGATGTTCCTGGACACGGGGGAGAAGAACACCGTGGAACTGCGGCTCGGCCGGACCACGGCGATGACCCCGCAGGTGTGCACCTCGCTCAAGAAGGCGACGGCGAAGGTGGCCGACGGGCTCGCCGCGCAGTCGGCGGCCTCCGCGTCCGGCTGACCGGACCGAAGGAAACCGGGGGTGGCGCCGAACGCGCCACCCCCGGTCGCATGTGCCGCACGGCTCTGCGCCGTACGGTGTCACGCACCGCCTCACTCCAGCGTTCGGGTGGTGGCGGCCAGGGATGCCTCTCCGAGTGAGGCGACCCCGAGCGCGGGCGGTCGTGAGCCGTCCGGTCCGTCGGCCGCCGGCCCCGGCAGGCCCTGGCTGCGGTCGATGACCCGGACCGTCGCCGGCCCCGCACCCAGCTCCAGCTCCAGTTCCGCGCCCCGCGCCGGCACATGACGGACCCACAGCTCCCACGGGGCGTCACCGGCCGGGTCGTCGGCGTGCTGACCGGCCACCCCGGACAGGGACCAGCCGCGGACGTCGGCCCCGCTGACGAGAACCACCAGATGGTCGGCGCCCCGCCTGGACGCCGCCGTCACCCTGACCCGCCGTCCGCCGTCCGCCGTGTCCGAGACGACCCTCGTGGTGACCCGTGGGCCGGGCAGCGGGTACGCCTCGGCCGGGCCCCGCCGGACCGGCACCCGCCAGCCCGGCCAGAGATCCGCCACCGAGCCGCGCCCGGCGTCCGCGGGCAGGAAGTCGTCGCTCCAGTCATCCGCCGGGGCCCCGCTGATCCAGTGGCCCGTTCGCCGGTCCGCGTCCCACAGGTACAGAAGGTCGGCCCGTACCGCTTCCTCGGGTTCGCGGGGCAGCAGCGCGGTGCCCGCCAGCACGGCCGTCGCCACCACGGCGGCGGTCACCGGCAGCAGCCGCGGCAGGACCGGCAGCACCCCCGGCAGCAGCGCCGTGAGCAGTGCCGCCACGGCCACCGGCGCGGCCACGAGGCCCAGGCCCAGAGCGTTCGTGAGCAGCGGCACAAGCGGGAACACCAGCAGGGCGGCCGGTACCGTGCCCAGGGCGGCGGCCGCCACCCGGCCCGCCGCCGTCGCCCCGGCCCGCGAGGTGAGCACAGCGGCGGCGGAGAGCAGCCCCATCGTCGGCCAGACGAACACATGGCTGCCGCCGGGCAGCAGCACCGCCGACGCAACGGACAGGACGATCCACAGCAGCACGGCCCCCGCCACCTGTGCCGCGGCGTCGGCCCACCGCTTGGCGATCAGCGCGAGCGCGCAGCCGACGGTCAGGGTGAGCGACAGGAACCCGATGAGGGCCGCGTCGTGATCACCGATGTCGTAGTAGTGGGCGAACTCGGGGTGCCCCGACGCGACCACGGGCGCCAGGCCGAACGCGGCCCCGGCGGCGAGCACCAGCTGCCCGAGGGCGACAGCGAACCCCCGCAGGACGGCGCCCACGGTGAGCGTGCCGCGCGTCCGCAGCCGCAGCAGCAGCGCCAGACCGAGCCCGGCCGTCGCCAGCGCGGCGGGCAGCGCCGCGCCCAGCGGGTAGGAGACGGACCATCCGCCCGCCCGGAAGTACGCGGAGTCCCCGGCCGGGGTGTGCGTCAGGTCGGCCGAGGCGAGTGCGCGGGCCAGACCGAGGGCCTGCTCTCCCTGGTGCTGGACGGTGTCCGGGTCCACCCGGACCGGGGTGTCACCGGCGCCGTGGTAGTGGGTGTAGCCGTCGAGGTAGGCCAGGTTCAGGCCCTGATGCCCGGCTTCCTGGAACACGGTGAAGTCGGTGAGGTTGGGCATGTAGCGGTACGCGGCGTCCAGCAGCGAGTCGGCTCGCGCGTGCGGCGCCGACCCGGTCAGGGTCCGCACCAGCCAGTCGGCGTCCGGTCCCGTCTCGAACATCAGGCTGGGGCCCTTGCTGCCTCTGGCCTCGAAGTTGAGGACCACCGCGTCGGGTGGCAGCGTCCCCGCTCCGGCCACCAGGGCCTGCGCGCCGAGCAGTCCGCTCTCCTCGGCGTCGGTGAACACGAAGAGGACGTCGTTGCGCGGGGGCGGCCCCTCCAGCAGCGCACGGGCCGTCTCAAGGAGCACCGACACCGGGACCCCGGCGTCGTTGGCGCCGGGGCCCGCCTCGGTGGAGTCGTAGTGGGTGACCAGCGCGACCGGCCGGGTGCTCGCGGTGCCGGGAACGCGGGCGACCACGTTCCGCAGCCGCAGGTCGGCGTAGCGGGAGTCGGCGCCGATGGGGGAGAGGTCCGGACGGTGGGAGGCCGCCGCCCCGGTGTGCACCCGCGTGTTGAGGCCCAGCGCGGTGAGGGTGCGGACGATGTACTGCCGGGCCCGGGTGTGCGCGGCGGAGCCGCTGGGCCGGGGGGCGGTGGCGATCTCCCGTACGTGCGTGGCGGCGCGGGCCGCCGAGAAGGTGTCGGCCGGCGCGTCCGGCCCGAGGGCGGCGGGCATCCTGCTGTTCCAGGCGACCAGGGAGAGACAGAGTGCGGTGAAGACGGCGACGGCGGCCGGGAAGACCCAGCGCCCACCGGTGGTGCGCTGACCGGGGCCGTCGTGGCCCTCCTCACCAGGGCGTGCATCGCTCGGGCGGGCGGCGGTGGACCCGTTCCGGTTCTCGGGGCGGGAGCCGCCCGCCCCGCCGTCATACCGCCTGAGTGCCATAGACCGAGCACTCCTCGTCCGGCCGGAGGGCTCCGAGCTCCGTCGCGGCGCGTTGCCGGGCGTGGTCGCGCACCAGCGGATTGAACGAGTAGAGGGGGCCGTCCGGCGCCCGGTGCTGGGCGACCGTGAGCAAGTGCGCGTTGACCAGGGTGTCCAGCAGCCGTTGGGTGTCCTCGCCGGGGCGGTCGGAGACGGCGGAGGCCATCCACTCCGGGACGGCGTCCACGTCGCACATGCTGAGCCGGAGCCACAACCGGTAGGCGAGCGGCGACAGCTGCTCCACGGTCGAGTCGAGCCGTGCCCCCATGTCCAGGGAGCCGATGGAGAGTTCGGCGATCCGGTCCTCCTGCGTCGCCAGGCGGCCGGTGAAGCTGCGCAGGGTGCAGTGGGGGCGGGCCCGCAGCCGCGCCCCGGCGGCCCGGATGGCGAGCGGCAGGTGTCCGCAGAGCTGGACGATCCGCCGGGCGCTGTCGACCTCGGCGAACACACGCTCCACACCCGCCAGGGAAGCGAGCAGGTCCAGTGCCTCGTCGGTGGGCAGCCCGTCGACGTGGTACTCGATCAGGCCGGGGATCTTCAGGAGACTCGCCCGGCCGGTGCACAGGACCGCGCTCTCGCCGCTGGGCAGCAGCGTCTCGTAACGCGTGGACTCCGCCACGTCGTCCAGGACGATCAGCAGCCGTTTGCTGGCGGTGATGCTGCGGAACAGCGCGGCACGGGCGGCGAGGCCCGCGGGGATGCGCTGTTCCGGCACCCCTAACGCGTCGAGGAAGCCGTTCAGCACTTCCTGCGGGTGCACGGGGTCGGTGTGCCCGCGCAGGTCGGCGTAGAGCTGACCGTCGGGGAAGTGCTGCTGCAGGGCGAGACCCGCGTGGATCGCGAGGGCGGTCTTGCCGGCGCCGCCGCATCCCGCCAGCGCCACCACGCGGGGTTCGCCGCCCGCGCGCAGGTCCGAGGTGATGCGCTGGAGCAGGTCGCGCCGCCCGGTGAAGTCCTTGGTGCGGGGCGGTAGTTGCGCCGGTGTCTTGGCGCCCGACCAGGGCTGGTGCGCCACGACGGCGGGCGGCGGGGCGATCGGCTCACCGGCCAGGATCTTCTGGTGCAGTTCCTGAAGTCCCGTGCTCGGCTCAAGGCCGAGATTATTGATCTGGGCCAGGCGGCTGTTGCGGTAGACGGCCAGCGCCTCCGCGCGGCGCTGGGACTGATACAGCGCGGTCATCAACTGGGCGCACAGCCGCTCGCGCATCGGATATTCGGCGACCAGCGGTTTGAGTTCGCTGATGAGTTCCGCGTGCCGGTTGAGGGTCAGCCCGATGTCGAGCCATTCCTCGAGGACGGAGAAGCGACGCTCCTCCCAGTGGGCGGCCACCGCGTAGGTCAGCGGCCCGGAGATGTCGGCGAGCGGCTGGCCACGGTAGAAGGCGAGCGCCCGCTGGTATTCGGCGGAGGCGGACTCCAGGTCGCCGGCGGCCGTCAGCTTCCGGGCTCGGCGCACCGCTTTCTCGAACGCGTGTGCGTCGAGATCCTCTTCGTCGAGCCGTATGCGATATCCGCCCTGTTCGGTCTCTATCAGGTCGACCGGCGCACCGGCCGCTGCGAATGCGTTCCGCAGCCGCCAGACGCAGGTCTGAATCTGCTTGTCCGCCGTGGCGGGCGGGGCGGAACGCCAGACGGCGTCGATGAGTGAATTCACCGGGACGACGCGGTTCGCATTGAGCAGTAACGCTGCCAGAACAGTCAACTGTCTGTTTCGGCCCACGCGAATCGGCTTACCGCGGACGGCTGCTTCCAACGGCCCGAGAATGCGAAAGAAAACATCGCGGACGTTGCCCTCGTTCCCCTCGTTCGGACGACCTTTGTCGAGAGATGAAAAACCATTGCGGAGCGGCAAGATCATCCTCCAGGTGACGGACTTATCGCAGCCAATGGGGAACCCTACAGAGCTCCACTTGTCGTGTCTATACCCAACCCGAACGCCATTATTGGTTTCCCTTGGACGAGTCTTTACAGTAGCGCTGTAAAGGATTGAACTGCGCCATGAGCGAGGGAGAATGGCTGGAACGGAACGGTTTACGGAAAATGATTGTCACCCATGCCCGTTCGGGCATCGGCCGTGCCCGTACGGTGGGGAACCGACATGGTCCGAAGAGCCAGTGCGTCCACTTTCCCGCCCGGTGTTCGCGGAAGGCGCGGCACTATGGCGATGCGATGAGGGCGCATCTGCTCCGGTACCGACTCGGCGATTTTCCCCTGCAACTCAGGCACGGTCACAGGGGATCCCAACACCACGAAAGCGACGAGTTGTTCGGCCGGGCCCTCCTGTCGCAGCAGCACCGCGCACTCGGTGACGGCCGGATGTCTGCGGACCGCCGCCTCGACCTCACCCAGCTCGATCCGGAATCCGCGCACCTTCACCTGGTGGTCCACCCGGCCCAGGATGCGCAGCCGGCCGTCCTGCCCCCACAGCCCGCGGTCCCCCGTCCGGTACAGCCGCTCGCCGGGCCGGTACGGGTCGGGCAGGAACCGCTCGGCCGTCAGCGCCGCACGGCCGTGATAGCCGCGGGCGACCCCCGGCCCGCCGAGCCAGATCTCGCCCGGCACCCCGGTCGGGACCGGCCGCAGCCCGCCGTCGAGGATGTACGCCTGGTATCCGGGCACCGGACGGCCGATCGGGATGCCCGCGCCGGTCGCCTCCGCCGGACCGCAGCGGTGCGTGGTGGCCCACACCGCGCACTCTGTCGGCCCGTAGTCGTTGAACAGCGGCGCCTGCGGGCACAGCCGCAGATGCTCGGCGACGATCTCCGGGCCGAGCGGCTCCCCGCCCACGGCCACCATCGAAAGCCGGCCGAGCGCCTCCCGGTCCGCGACCTGGAGCACGATCCGGTAGTGCGAGGGCACGGCGTGGACATGGGTGACGGCGGCGGACTCCAGCAGCTTCCGCAGCGCCATCGGGTCGTGTGCCTCGTGCTCGGTGGGCAGTACCACCGCGCCTCCGGAGGTCAGCGCCCAGAACATGCCGCCCGCCGCCCCGTCGAAGCACAGCGGCGGCAGAACGAGGTCCCGGCCGGGCGGCGGCCCGGCCACCTCACGGGCCGCCGTGGACGCCACGATCGCCCGGTGATGCACGCCGATGCCCTTGGGCGTCCCGGTGGAACCGGAGGTGTAGATGACGTACGCCAGGTCGTCGGGGGTGACCGGGACGTCCAGCGGGGTGCCGGGCAGCCCGGCCGCCTCCCCGCTCGCGAGCACCGGCACCCGCACCGCGTACTCCGGCTCCCGGCCGGCGAGCAGCACCATGGCCCCCGAGTCGGCGAGGATGCGCCGGACGCGCTCGGGCGGATACGTCGGCTCGATCGGGACGTAGGCGGCACCGGCCTTCAAAGTGCCCAGCATCGCGGTCACCGACCAGGCCGCGCGCTCGGTCAGCAGCGCCACGAGTGCTCCGGGGCCGACCCCGGCCGCGCGCAGCAGGCGGGCCACCCGGTTGGCGTCCTCGTCCAGCCGTCCGTAGGTCAGCTCGGTCTCCCCGCACAGCACGGCCGGCGCGTCCGGGGTCCGCGCGGCGTGCTCCTCGACCAGCGTGTGCAGGCAGACGGCGGGAACAGCCGCCTCGGCACCGCGCGACCACTCGGCGAGCGCGGCCCGCTCCGCCGCCCCGGCGGCGACGATCCCGTGCACCGGCCGGTCGTCGAGCAGTTCCTCCAGGACGGCGAGCAGCCGTGCGGCGAACGTGGCGACGGCGCCTTCCTCGTACAGACCGGTGTCGTAGTCCATCCGCAGCCGCTCGTCCTCCAGCAGGACCAGCAGCCCGTGGTGGGCCACCGAGTCCGGCGGCCGGACCGCCGACACGGTGTACGCGCCGACCCGTTCCGGCTCCGATGCTGCGCACGGGGACACCGCGAGCGCCGCGTGGAATCCGGGGTGGACCGGCACGCCCGAGGCGAGCGCGTGACCGCCCGCGCGCAGGGCGACGGTCCCGGACACGTTCTCGGCCACCTTCGGGGCGACCGCCACGGGTGTGTCGGACGCGACGACGATCCCCGTACCGGGCGCGCCGCCGCATCGGACCAGCAGCACCGCCAGGGCCACGGCCAGCGACGCCTCCACCGGTACACCGGCGGAGCGCAGCAGCGCGGGGGCCCGCCCGGCCGGGACCCGCACCGTTCCCGCGTACCCGGAGGCCCGGTCACCGCCCGCCGGCAGACCCGTCGGTCCGTGTCCGGCGGCCCCGGACTGCCCGTCCGCGGGCCCGGGGGCCGCCCGTGACAGGCCCTCAGGCCCCGTGCCGGCCGCCGGGAACAACGCGTCGTCCGTCAGCAGCCACCGCATCACCGCAGCCGGGGGCAGCGCGTCCTCGGCGACCACCACCAGAAGGGACCGCTCCTCATCGAGTGGGGCCAGCAACACGCGGCACGGGCCCGGTTCCGCCTCGGCGGCGGCCGCCTCTTCACGGATCAGCCCGCCCCACTCCGCACGGTCCGTCCCGACGCTCCCCGGCCCGAGCGTCGTGAGCGGAACCTCCTGCCCGCTGCCCGCGATCCGGACGCGCAGCGCCCCCGGATCGAGCGGGCCGTCGACCACCCAGCAGCCGGCGGTGAGACCGGCGCGGCCGCCCGCGGGCACGTCGGCCTGTCCGGCCGGAGGACCATGCAGCGGGCCGGCCGCCGGGACAGGCGTGCGCAGGGACCGGGGCACGGGCGACGCGGGCATGTTGGTTCCCTTCACATGTGCTGTCGTGGTGAGGCGACCGGACGGGGTCCCGCCCGGTCGCCCCGGTGTGTTCATCAGCCGTCAGAGCAGCACGCGCTCCGCCGGCGACTTCCGGTGGGCCCGCGACCTGCGCAGGTCCCGCGTGACGACCGCCTTCTTCAGCCAGCGGTCCGTGCCGTCGAACCGGGCCTTGAACGCGGCTCTGCCGTGCACCACCCGGTAGTTGTCGACCACCAGAAGGTCACCGGGGCCCAGCACCACGTCGGTGAGGTTCCGCTGCAGCTCCGCGGTGAGCGCCTCCAGCGCCGCAGCCGCCTCCGCATCACCCGGCAGCGGCGACATGAACGCCGGGTCGATCCGCAGGTACGGCCGGTCCGGGTGCCCGAACAACACGGCGCACGGCTCCGGTTCGTCCTGCATCAGCTGCACCGCGTGCGGGCTTCCACGGTCCGCGGTGAGCGTCCGGGCGTGCCGGAGGTGCTCGGTGTCCGGCCGGATCAGGAACCGGGGCAGGCTCAGCACCTTCCGGTGCTCGTCGGCGAGCACCACCTCGTCCACCCCGGCCACGCCGGTGGCCACCGCGTCATGGTTCCGCAGCCCCAGCAGGAGCAGATAGTCGCAGCGGTACGGGTGGAAACCGTCCTCCGTGTGCCAGGCCAGCTCCACCGTGCCGTGACCGCTCTGGTCGTTCTCGTGCGACGGCACGGGCAGTACGTCGTGCACCAGCCGCCCGTTCTGGAGCGTCGACCAGCCGAAGATGTCACCGAGGTGCGCCGTCGCCAGCGTCAGGAACACCTCGTGCACCTCCGACTCCGGCTCCCTCGGCGGCTCCCGCCAGTCCAGGGGGGTCGGCCCCAGCCGGCGGTCGTCCACCGGCAGGCCGCGCACCACCAGGCAGGACGCCTCCTCGGCGGTCCGGAACCGGCGCAGCTCCCGGATCAGGCGCGGGGGCATCCGGTGCGCCACCAGCGACAGGTCGTCCAGCAGGGACGGGGCAGTGCTCGCCCCGTGGTCCCGCAGGACCGAGCGGGTCAGTTCGTCCAGCGCGGCTCCCTCGGCCGCGTCCAGGTCCACGTAACGGATCATCGCTCATCGGCTCCCGGTCGGTCCCTGCGGGACGACGACGTCCTCGGGCGCGGGCAGGTAGCCGCCGTCGACCAGGAACCGGAAGCAGGCGTGGGCCCACTCCTCGTTCACCGGCGGGCAGCTGATGCCCGACCCCTCGAGAGCCTCGGTCAGCACCCGGCACTCGTCCTGCGGGTCGATCTGCTTCTGCAGTTCCGGGTCGAGCGCGGCGTGTCGCATCGAGGCGACCCGCAGCAGCGGGGTCATCGGGAACAGGACGTGGTCCTCGTCGACGTTCAGCGCCTGCTGCCGGGCCTCCTCCTCGTCGATGACGTTGAGGTCGTAGCCGAACGACCGCAGCCACTGGTAGCACTGCGTCATCGTGGTGGGCGCCGGGTTGGTGATGTTGAAGTTCTTGCCGAAGTTCTCCTCCCGCAGCGAGGTGTGGACGATGGCCTGTGCCGTGAAGTCCACCGGCACCGCGTTGATGACATCGTTGTAGAGGGGCAGCACCCCGAGGTCGAGGAAGCCCCGCAGGTACACGTAGAGGTAGTCGGTGTGGTGCGAGGCGCCCGTCTGCGTGTGGCCGGTGATCATCCACGGCCGCTGCACGGTCACCGGGATGCCCCGGTCACGGGCCAGGTAGACGATCCGCTCGGCCAGCCACTTGCTGCGCGGGTAGCCGGTGGGTATGCGGATCGGACGGCTGTCCAGGTCCTCCTCGGTGAACGGCCGCTCCGCCCCGGTACCCATGAACACGTCCACGCTGGACACGAAGTGGACCGACTTGAGCGTCGTGGTCGTGGCGAGCCGCAGCACCTCCTTGGTGCCCTCGACGTTGGCCGGCCGGGCGGCCTCGTACGGGTAGGTGAAGTTGACCACCGCGCCGCTGTGGTAGATGACGTCCAGCTCGGCCGCGGCGGCGGCGAACTCCCCGTCGCCCAGGCCGAGTCGCGGCTTGGCCAGGTCGCCGACCACCATCCGCATCCGGGACCGGTAGGACTCGTCCCACGCGTGGTACTTGCGGAGCGTGGCCTCCATCCGCTCCCAGGCCTCCTCCTCGTTCTCCGCCCGGACCAGGCAGTGCACGAGCGCGTCCGTGCGCAGGATCAGCTCCACCGCCAGGAACGCGCCCAGATATCCGGTCGCGCCCGTGACCAGCGCGTGGCGCGGCGCGAACCACTCCGAGTGCGGCAGATCGCCGGGGGCGATCTCCTCGGGCAGCGTGATCTCCGCGTGCAGCTCCTCGAGCTGCTGCGCGTACAGGACCTCGCTGTCCACGTTGTCCCGCTGCCGCCGGTCCTCCTCGATGGCCGCGGCGACGCCGGCCACCGTGGGCACCCGGAAGATCTGCTCGACCGGCAGCGTCACGTCGTGCGTCCGGGAGAGCTGCGCGGTCAGCCGCGCCACCAGCAGCGAGTTCCCGCCGAGCTCGAAGAAGTCGGCCACCGCGCTGACCTTGGAGACGCCCAGGAGCGAGCAGAACGTCTCCGCGATCTCCGCCTCCAGCTGCGTCCCCGGCTCCACGAAGTCCTCGATGCCGAGGTCCGGGGCGGGCAGCGCGGCCGTGTCGATCTTGCCGTTCGGGGTGAGCGGCATGCGCTCCAGCGTCACGAACGCGCTGGGCACCATGTAGTCCGGCACCTGCGCCAGCACATGCTTGATCAGGGTCTCCTTGGTCACCACCCGGCCGACGACGGGGACCACATACGCCACCAGGCGCGGCACGCCCGGCTGGTCCTCGCGGGCGATCACCGAGGTCTCGGCGACCAGCGGGTGGCGCAGCAGGACGTTCTCGATCTCGGTCAGCTCGATCCGGAAGCCGCGGATCTTGACCTGGGTGTCGGCCCGGCCCAGGAACTCGATGCTGCCGTCCTGCCGGTAGCGGGCGAGGTCCCCCGTCCGGTACAGCCGGGCGCCGGGCTCCTCGGAGAACGGGTCGGGCAGGAAGCTGCCGGCCGTCATCCCCGGCCGCTTGACGTAGCCGCGGACCACGCCACCGCCCCCGATGTACAGCTCACCGGGGACACCGGGCGGCACCGGGTTGAGCCGCTTGTCCAGCAGATGGATCCGGGTGTTGGGGATCGGGCGGCCGATCGGCACGCGGCCGGACCCGGCGTCCTCGGCGGTCACCGGGTGCACCGACGCCCACACGGTCGCCTCGGTGGGACCGTACTCGTTGAACAGGGCCACGCCGGGGGAGCGCCGCCGGTGCGCCTCGACCAGGCTGGGTGGCAGCACCTCACCGGCCAGCACGGTCGTGCGCACGGAGGGGAACGGCTCGGGCTCGGTCTCCAGCAGCACCGAGTACTGCGAAGGCACCCCGTCGACATGGGTGACGCCCTTGTCCCGGATCAGCGCACCGAGCAGCCGAGGGTCCAGCACCTCCGCCTCGGAGGGCACGACGACGGTGCCGCCGCGCATCAGCGTCCAGTACAGACCGCCGCCCGACGCGTCGAACGTGAACGGGGCCAGCACCAGGTAGCGCTCCGGCAGCCCCGGCTCCTCCAGGATCGAACGGGCCAGTGTGGAGTGCGTGATCTGCCGGTGCTCCACCGCCACGCCCTTCGGACGGCCGGTGGACCCCGAGGTGTAGATGACGTAGGCCAGGTTGTCCGGCTCGATCTCCACGGCCGGCCGTGTCACCGGGCCGTCCGGATCGGCGGTCGGCACCGCCACCCGCTCCAGGTCCGCCGCCTTGCCTTCGAGCCCGTCCAGCGTCGCCCGGTCGCCGACGAGCACGCGGATCCCGGCCTCCTCCGCGATCGACGCGATGCGGTCCGCCGGGTACGAGGGGTCCAGCGGCACGTACGCGCCACCCGTCTTCAGCACACCCAGCAGCGCGACCATCGTGTGCACCGAGCGGTCGGCCAACACGCCGACCAGGGACTCCGGGCCCGCGCCGAGTCCGGCGAGCCGTGCGGCCAGCGCCTCGGCCCGTGCCTCCATGGAGGCGTAACTCAGCTCCGCCGTGCTCGACGTGAGCGCCGGTGCGTCCGGACGCGACGCGGCGGCCTCCGCCACCAGCTCGTGCAGCAGCCGGGGCCCGGTGCGCTCGGTCGCCGTGGCGTTCCACGCCTCCAGCCGCTCCCGGTCCCGCCCGGACAGCAGCGACAGGTCGGACAGCGGACGGTCGGGCTCCGCGGTCGCGGAGTCCAGGAGCAGCAGCATCCGGTCCAGGAACTGCTCGACGGTCGCCCGGTCGAACAGCGAGGTGTTGAAGTGGGCCCGCAGCGACAGTTCCCCGTCGCGGCGCACCGCGTACAGGTCGATGTCGTGCGGGGTCCACGTCACCGGCAGGTCGAGCCGCCGGGCGGTGACTCCGGGCAGCTCCCGGCGGCTCCACTCCTCCTCGAAACCGAACAGCACCTGGAACAGCGGGGTGCGGCTGAGGTCGCGCGGCGGGTGCGCCGCCTCCACGATCTGCTCGAACGGCAGCCGGGCGTGCTCCAGGGCTTCGTCCAGGGCGGAGTCGGCCCGCCCCAGCAGCGTGGCCAGGGATTCACCGGCGTCCAGATCGAAACGCACGGGCAGGGTGTTCTCCAACGGGCCGATCAGGTCCTCGGCGCCCTCCTGCCACGACGGCGGCACGGGCACACCGACGGCGAACGTGCGCTGCTCGGCGTGGCGGGACAGCACCGCGGCGCAGCCGGCGAGCAGCAGCCGGGACAACCGCCGTCCCGTACCGGACGTGAACGCCTCGAACCGGTCCCGCAGTTCCTGCGGCACGGGCACCGTCACCACGTCCGCGTCGATGGTCTTCACCGGCGGCCTCGGCCGGTCGGTGGGCAGCTCGAGGGCGCTCAGCCCGGACGTACGGTCGCGCCAGTACTCGATGTCCTTCTCGGCGTCGTCGCCGGTCAGCCAGGCGCGCTGGGCGGCGGCCAGGGCCTGCGGCTCGGCGGACGGCCCGGTCGCCCCCTCCTCGTTCCCGCCGAGCAGATGCGCGTACCCGGTGAGCACCTCGTCCGTGAACAGCCGCACCGAGCGCCGGTCGGCCACGAGCTGGTGGACCGTCAGCAGGAGGACGTGGTCCTCCTCGCCGAGCCGCAGCAGGCTCGCCCGCACCAGCGGGCCCTGTGCCAGGTCGAACCGGCGGCGCGTCTCGGAGGCCGCTATGCGCGCCAGCTCCTCGTCGAGGCGGTCCGGGTCCACCTGGACCACCGGCAGTCGCAGCGACGCCACCGGCCTGACGGTGGCCAGCGGGTGGCCGTCCACCGTGCGGAAGGTGGTACGCAGCACCTCGTGGCGCTGCACGGCCGTCGACAGCGCCTGCTGGAGCACGGCCGCGTCGGTCCGGCCGGTCAGCCGCACGGCGACGCTCGTCTGCCAGGGCCGCTTCTCGTCCAGCTGGATCAGCAGCCACAACCGGCGCTGCTCAAGTGTCAGGTTACTGGCGACGTTCGCGGAGGTGTCCAGGAGGCCCGCCAGGAGCGCGCGCTTCTCCTCGGACGTCAGGGAACTGATCTCGTGCTGCCCGCTCATTCGGTGGACTCCCGTCCTAGTGTCGGATGCGATCAGGCGGAGCGTTCGCGGACCGAACGCGGACGCATGTCGGTCCACACCCGCTCGATGTGCTTGAGGCATTCCTGCTTGGTGCCGGCCGGGCCGGCGGCGGCCCAGCCCGCGGGCACCGCCCGGTCGGCGAACCAGATCGAGTACTGGTCCTGTTCGTTGACGACGACCTGGAAGACGGTGTCGGCGTCGTCGATACCCATGGGGCCTCCTCGTGGTGGGTCGGATGACCGGTTCGGATGCGCCGGTCAGTTCAGATGGCGAAGCAGCTGGTCGATCTCGTCGTCGGACATCCCGGCGAGCTGGGCGAGCAGCGCCTCGTCGGCGGTGGGTCTGCGGTCGCGCGCCCGTTCGAGTTCCTCGATGGCCGCGGCGAGTCCGGCCGGGGTCGGCAGACGGAAGAAGTCGCGCACCGGCACCTGCAGGCCGAAGTCGGCCCGGACGCGGCTCAGCATCTTGGCGGCGAGCAGGGAGTGGCCGCCAAGCGCGAAGAAGTCGGCATGCACACCGATCGCCGACAGTCCGAGCACCTCCTGGAAGAGGGAAAGGACCCGGCGCTCCACCCCGTTGCGGGGCGGCACCTGCGCCACCGCCTCGCGCGGCGCCCGCGCGGGCGGCTCCGGCAGGGCGCCCCGGTCGATTTCGCCGCTGGGGCCCAGCGGCAGTTCGTCCAGGACTCCGAGAACGGCGGGGACTTGGTGGCCGGGGAGCGCGGACCGGGCCCGGCTCCGGACGGCGGCGGTGAACGCCTCACGCTCCGCCTCGGTGCCGGTAGGGACGGTGCCGTCCGGCACCAGCCAGGCGACCAGGTGGCTCTGCCCGGCGTCCGTGGTCACGGCCGAGGCCGCCACGCCGGGGGACCCGTTGAGCACCTTCTCGACGCTCGCCGCGGGGACGGAGCGGTCCCCGGCGAACAGCCGGCCCGCACCGGGCCCGACCACCTCGAGGGCCCCGTCCCCGGCCCGGCGGCACCGCAGCCCCGCCGGCACGGCGGTGCCCGCCCCGTCCGTGACGAACAGCTCGCCGACCAGACCGGCGGGCACGGGCCTGCCCAGGACGTCCAGCACACTGCGCACCACACCGGCGGGGGCCGGCCCAAGGCGGCGCCCGCGCCCCTCGTGCAGCGGGGCGAGCGCGACCGGGGGCGCCACCACTCCCGGACCGGGGCGGCCAAGGAACACGGTGCGGCCGGTCCGTGCGAGCATGTCCACCAGATCCGGCGCCAACACCTCGCCGACGCACACCAGCCGTGCACCCGGCGGGGGTTCACAGCCCTCGGTGAGCACCCTCCGCCAGGTCGGCGGATCGGCCAGGACGAACGCTCCGGGCGGCCCCGGAGGAGCCAGCTGCACCCCTGACAGCAGCAGGCTGCGGGCGTGCGTCAACGCCATCAGCAGATCCACCGGTGACGGCGGGGAACCCCCGTCCAGCAGGACCACGTCGTCCTCCGGGGTCACCGACAGCCGGTCCGCGACGGCCGCCACCGCGGCGGCCAGCGCCCCGTGCGACAGCACCGCCCCCGCGCCGGCCGGGTCCGTGTCCTGCGCCGACCAGGCCGGCGCGTCCGGCCCCGACGGCCCGGTGTCCACCGCCGGGTCGAACCGCGGACCGGTGGTGATCAGCCAGCCGCCGTCCTCCTCCTCGGCCCGCCGCACGAAGGCGCCCTCCCGGTCGTGCCGCAGTCCGTACGCGGGCACCGCGCCGACCTCGAACACCGCGAGCACCACAGCGACCAGCGCCGCCGACGGCACCGGGGGAGTGGTCACCCGCACGTCCGGCCCTGCGATGCCCTCGGCACGCAGCCGGCCGGCCAGATCCGACGCCCACTCGCGCAACTCGCCCAGCGTCAGCACGGCGTCCGCCGATGACAGCACCACACTGTCCGCCGGACGCTCCGCGAGCAGCTCCGCCACGGTCGTCCCCGCCGCCCGCCCGGCCGCCTCCGGTTCTCCCACGGCCGGTGCGGGGGCCGCGTCGGCGGCCAGGGGCAGAGCCCCCACCGGGGCCGCCGGGTCCCGCAGCGCGTCCGTCAGCACCAGCCTGTGCAGCTCCACGATGCGGGCCGCCGTGGCCTCGTCGTACAGGCCCCGGTCGTAGTCCAGTTGCAGCCGCAGCCCGTCCCCGTCAGGCAGCACCGTCAGCCACAGGTCGAACTTGGCCGCCGTACGGTCCAGTTCCACCGGCGTCATCGTCAGACCGGGCAACCCCGCCTCCGCCGGAGGGGTGTTCGGCATGGAGAACATCACGTCGAAGAGCGGGTTGCGCTCAAGGGCGCGGGTCTGCCGCATCTCCTGCACCAGACGGTCGAACGGCATCCGGTCGTGCGAGAAGGCGCCGAGACACGCGTCCCGCACCACCGCGGCCGCCGTCCCGAACCCGCCGGACAGCGGCAGCCTGGCGCGCAGCACGAGGGTGTTCGCGAAGAACCCGACCAGCCGCTCCGCGTCCGGATGGTGGCGCCCCGCCACCGGCGTGCCCACCACGACGTCCTCCTGGCCCGTCACCCGGGCCAGCGTCGCCATGAAACCGGTGAGGAGCACCATGAACAGCGTTGCGCCGGAACTCTTGGCCAGCTCCTCCAGCGCGGCCGTCGTCACCCCGTCCAGGCGCTCCTCCACCCGTCCGCCGTCCCCGCCGCGTCCCAGTTCGCGCGGGCGGTCCACCGGCAGCTGCAACGGCGCCGTACCGGACAGCGTCCGCCGCCAGTGGGCGATCAGCGCGTCCATCCGTTCCCCGGCCAGCTGCTCGTCCAGCCAGCTGACATAGTCGGCGTACTGCACCGCCGGCTCACCGAGACCGGCCTCGCCGCGCTCGCGCAACCCGCGGTAGGCGTCGGCGAGGTCCGCGTAGAACACGTCCATCGACCAGCTGTCGCACACCAGGTGATGGATCGTCACGATCAGCGTGTGCCGGTCCGCGGCCTCGCGCACCAGGACCAGCCGAAGCAACGGCGGCGCGTCCAGCGTGAACGGCGCCGACGCCTGCTCCCGCGCCAGCGACTGCACCCGGTCCTCGACCGCACCGGGCGGCAGGCCCGCGCAGTCGACCACCGGCAGCGACACCAAAGCCTCCGGCAGCACCAGCTGGTGCGGATCGCCGTCGACCAGGCCGACCCCGGTGCGCAGGCTCTCGTGCCGCGCCACCACCGCGTTCACCGCCTGCTGGAGCAACACAACGTCCAGCTCACCCGTCAGCCGCACCGCGCTCACCACGTTGTACGCGGCGTTGCTCGACGGGTTCAGCTGGCAGACGAACCACAGACTGCGCTGCGCCGGCGCGGCCGGGAGCACGAAGTAGTCGCTGTAGTCACGTGACTCGCCGCTGCCGATACCGCCGGCGTACGAGGAACTGCTCACTGGGTTCCCGCCTCCCTCGCGGCCGATGCGCCGAGCGCAGCCCCGATGTGTGCGACGACGCTCTCCTCGTGGTCCTGGACGAAGTAGTGACCTCCGTCGAACTCGTGCACGGAACAGTCCGCCGAGGTCTGCCGGGCCCAGCCCGCGTCCCCGTCCCGCACCAGCGGGTCCCGTCTGCCGCGCAGCACCCGCACCGGCACCGGCAGCGGCGGGCCCGGAACGTACCGGTAGGTCTCCGCGAGGGTCAGATCGGCGCGGATGGTGGGCAGCATCAGCGCGACGAGCTCCTCGTACGTGGAGAGGTCCTGCGGCTCCATCCCCTCCCAGGCCCGCAGCCGCGCCAGCAGCTCCGCGTCCGGCAGATGGTGCACCCGCTCCTGGTCCGCGTACTGCGGAGCGTCCCGGCCGGACACGAACAGCGCCGACGGCAACGGCAGTTCCAGCTTCCCGAACCGCCGCAGCACCTCGAAGGCGACCAGAGCGCCCATGCTGTGCCCGTAGAACGCGTACGGCCGCCCGGTCAGCGGTGCGAGCGCCGGCGCCAGCGCGTCCACCAGCGCTGTCATCTCCAGGAACGGCCGCTCCCCGAGGCGTACCTCACGGCCCGGCAACTGCACCGCCGTGATCTTCAACGTCGACGTGTACCGCTGCCAGTTCTGGAACATCGCCGCGCTGCCCCCGGCATGCGGAAAGCACACCACTTCGCTGACCGCATCGGCGACATCGCCGAAGGATCGGAACCAGCGGGAACTCGGTCGGGTCGGGCGCACCTCTACCTCCATGAGAGATGGCGAACGCAGAACGCGAGAATGCGGTGGACCGCTGCCGGAACCGGCAACTCCCACCGGGTCACGGAGCGGAAATCAATAACCGCCGACCATATTCGTACCAGTTACCTCGAAGGACACTCAACGACCCCATGACCGACTGAGAGGTGAGCGATAAGAAAGTGAGAGCCGAGTGAGAGACAGCGCACTTTTAATTGCTTCGGCGCCGGAGTGTGCCGCCGTCATACCGACCTGTCACCGAGCCCGCACCTCCCGATGCGCGATCCGCCGATCCGACACCGGGCCGCCCGCGGCCGAGGGAATGGAGTCAGCCGATGCCGAGCCCAGCTCGCCCCACACTGGTGCACACCCTCGTCTCGCACGCCGCCACCCGCGGCGACCAGACGGCCTACGAGTACCTGCACGACGACGGGCGAGTGGACAGCCTCACCTACCGGGAACTCCTCGCGCGAGCCACCAAGGTGGCGCCGCGACTGCGCGTCGACTCCGGGAACAAGGGCCCCGCCCTGCTGCTCTACCCGCCTGGCCTGGACTTCGTGGTCGCCGTCTGGGCCTGCTTCCTCGCCGGGGTCCCCGCCGTCCCCGCCTATCCGCCGATCTTCGGCTCCACCGACCGCATCGCGGCCCGCTTCACCCGCATGCTCGAGGACTCACGCGCCGTCACCCTGCTCGCCGACCCGGACGTGCTCGGACTGTTCACCGCCGGCGTGCACCCCGAGGCCATGCCGCGCGTCCTCACCCTCGACGACGACGCCGACGCGACCACGGACGGGAACCCCGACGAGGACGTCCTGGACGCCCTGCTGCGCACCGCCGCCGCACCCGAGGACCCCGCTCTCATCCAGTACACGTCGGGCAGTACGGGACAGCCGAAAGGCGTCGTCCTGGAACACCGGAATCTCCTCGCCAACATCAGAGCGATTACCGACGTATTCAAGCTGGACGAAACCGCCCGCGTCGTCTCCTGGCTTCCGCCCTATCACGACATGGGGCTCATCGGATTCATTCTCACGCCCGTTCACGGCGCTTTTCCGGTCCGATTGATGTCACCCGTTCATTTCCTCAAGAATCCGCTCGCCTGGCTGCGTCAGATCAGTGAACTCGGCATCACCCACACCGGCGGACCGAATTTCGCCTACGACCTGTGCGACCGGCGCGCCGCCACGGCCGACCTCACCGGGCTCGACCTGAGCACCTGGCGCCTCGCCTTCAACGGCGCCGAACCGATCCGCCCCGCGACCCTCCAGCGGTTCGCCGACCGCTTCGCCCCCCACGGCTTCCGCCCCGAGGCGTTCCTGCCGTGCTACGGCCTGGCCGAAGCCACCCTGATCGTCACCGGACATCACTGGAGCGGACCCGCCGACGGCGTGGACGAGGACGGCCGCGTCGACTGCGGCCCCGTCATCGACGGACACACCCTCGTCCTCGTCGACCCCGAGACCGGCGCCCCCGTCCCCGAAGGCGCCGAGGGCGAGATCTGGATCAGCGGCCCCAGCATCAGCAACGGCTACTGGAACAGCACAGGCGCCCCGGCCGGCGAACTCTTCGGCGTCCTCGACGGCACCCGCCGTCTGCGCACCGGCGACCTCGGCCGGCTGCGCGCCGGACACCTCACCGTCACCGGCCGCCGCAAGGACGTCCTCATCCAGAACGGCGTCAACCACCACGCCCACGACCTGTGTTCCGCCGCGACCGAGGACAACCCCGCCGTACGGCCCACCGCCGCCGCCTTCGCCGGACCCGACGACGAGATCGTCATCGCCGTCGAAGTCGCCGGCCGGAACCACGACACGGCAGCCCTCGCCGCCGACATCCGCATCCGCGTCCTCACCGCCACCGGCGCCCGCGTCCACACCGTGGTCCTCTGCCCGCCCCGCACCATCCCCCGCACCACCAGCGGGAAGGTCCAGCACTCCCTGGCCCGCACCCGCCACCTCGACGGCACCCTCGGCGGAACCGCCGTCACCGCCACACCGGTCACCGCGACGGCCGAGGACACGGAACTCCTCACCCTCTTCCTCTCCTCGATCTTCGCCGCCGTGTGCCAGGTCCCCTCCTGCGGACCCGACGAGACCCTCGCCGCCATGGGCGGGGACTCCCTGCGGGCGGCCGAGATCGCCGCCGTCGCCGAGGACGCCCTCACCCTCGAAGTACGGGTCGAAGACGTACTCCGCGCCCAGACACCCCGAGAACTGACCGCCCGCCTCGCCCGCCGCTGGGCCGACGACGAACTGCCCTACACCGACGCACTGGACCGCGTCAAGACCTTGATGTCCCACGACTGACGCCGCCGACACCCGCCCCCTGCAGCCCGCCGTCGGCACTCGCCCCCTGTAGCCATGCCGCCGACACCCGCCCCCTGCAGCCCGCCGCCGACGCCCGCCCCCGCAGCCGTGCCGCCGACGCCCGCCGTCGGCGACCAAGCCCGCGGCAACCCAGCGGAGAACCACGTCCGGTGACCACACGGAGGACGACACCTGTGTCCGACAACCTTCAGGTATCCGCCGACCTCGGCCGCGACCTCCTCGCCCGCTGGCGCGCCCGCACACCGGACACCACCGCACCCGCCGCCCCCCGGGCCAACCCCATCCAGCTCGGCCTCCGGCTGTTCGAGGAGATCCATCCGGGCACCGCCGCCAACATCCTCCGCTACGACGCGGAGACCGACGGCCTCCTCGACACCGACCGCCTCGCCACCACCCTGCGCACCCTCACCCACCGGCACGCCGTGCTGCGCACCACGTTCCCCGACGGGGACCGCACCCTGTGCGCCGTCACCCCGGAAGCCGAAGCCGCACCCGACCTCACCGTCACCGACCTCTCCCACCTCCCCACCGACGCCGGCCGCGCCCGCGCGCACGCAGACGCGGACGCACGCGCCGCCACCCCCATGGACCTCGCGACCGGCCCGCTCTGGCGCGTCGCCGTCTGGACCCTCGCTGACGGCACCACCCGTATACAGCTCCTCGCCCACCACATCGTGGCCGACGGCTGGTCCCTCGGCGTGTTCCTCGCCGAACTCGACGCCCTCTACGCCGGCCGGCCCCTCGGCCCGGCCACCCCACTGCCCGAGGTTCCCGCCACCCCCGACCCGGCCGACCTCGCCGCCTGGCGCGACCGCCTGGCCGACGCCCGACCGCTCGCACTGCCCACGGACCAACCCCGGCCGAAGACCCGCCGCTTCCGCTCCGGCCACGTCGACGTCACCGTGGACGCCGACCTGATGGGCCGCGTACAGGATCTGGCCGACAGCAACGCGATGACACCCTTCATGGTGCTGGTCACCGCCTTCCACCTGACGCTGGCGCGGACGGCCGGACACTCGGACATCACCGTCGGATCACCCATCGCGACCCGAGAACGCCACCGGGCGCCGGGAGCCATCGGTCCCCTCGCGACCATGCTCGCGCTGCGCACCGACACCACCGGCGCCCGCACCGTCCGTGAGGCGCTCCACATGGTCCGGGACACTTGCCTCGACGCGTACAGCGGCGCCCATGTGCCCATCGAGACGGTGGCGGAGCAGCTCGGCCGACGGGGCGCCGCCCTCTTCGACGTCCTCTTCGTGCTCCAGCCGCGTCCGGCCGAGGCCCGCCTCGGGGACCTGCCGGTCCGGCCGATGGCGATGGCACCCGTCACCATCCGCAACGACGTCGAGCTCTATCTCTTCCAGGGCGACGACGGCGTCACCGGTTTCCTGGCCTACGACACCGACCTGTACTCCGCCGACACCGCCACCCTCCTCGCCGACCGCTTCCTCACGGCTCTCTCCGCGTTGGTGGAGTGCCCGGATGCGGTGGTGGCCGAGGTGGATGTGCGGTCGGTGGGGGAGCGGGAGCGGTTGGGTGTGTTGTCGGCGGGTGTGCCGTTGGCGGGTGGGGTGGCGGGTCGGGTGGAGGAGTTGGTGGAGGGGGTGGTTGATCGTTTGGGTGGTGTGGGTGTGGCGGTGTGTTGTGCGGGTGAGGTGTTGTCGTTCGGGGAGTTGGAGGAGCGGGCGAATCGGTTGGCGTGGGGTTTGCGGGATGTGGGGGTGGGGCCCGGTGACCTGGTGGGTGTGTTGTTGCCGCGCTCGGTGGACCTGGTGGTGGCTTTGCTGGGTGTGCTGAAGTCGGGTGCGGGTTATGTGCCGATGGATCCGGGCTATCCGGGTGAGCGTGTCGACTTCATGGTCAAGGACTCGGGTGTCTCGCTGGTCCTGAGATCGGTGGGGGACTTTCCGGACGGGGGCCGCACGGACCGGATGCCGGTGGTGGGTGATGGTGCGGATGTGGCGTATGTGATCTATACGTCGGGGTCCACGGGGCGTCCGAAGGGGGTGGTGATCGAGCACGCGCAGGTGGTGGCGATGTTGTCGTGGGCGGGCCGGGTGTTCCCGCGTGAGGAGTTGGCGCAGACGCTGGCGGCGACGTCGGTGTCGTTCGACCTATCGGTGTTCGAGATCTTCGCCCCGCTGTCGGTCGGCGGGACGGTCCATCTCGTCCCCGACAACGCGCTCGATCTGATTGCGCATCCGGGCCGGTATGCGGATGTGACGTTGGTGAACACGGTTCCGTCGGTGGCACGTGAGCTGCTGGCGGCGGGTGCGGTGCCTGCGCGCGCCCGGACGGTGAACCTGGCCGGTGAGCCGTTGGCGCCGGGTCTGGTGGCGGAGTTGTATGCGCACCCGGTGATCGGTGTGGTCAACAACCTGTACGGGCCGAGCGAGGACACCACCTACTCCACGCACGCCGTCACCGCTCCCGGCGACGCCCGCACACCCATCGGCCGCCCCGTGGACGGCACACGGGCGCACGTCCTGGACGGCAGTCTGCGGCCGGTCGTGGTCGGCGCGGTCGGTGAGCTGTTCCTGTCGGGAGCCGGTGTCACGCGCGGCTATCACGCCCGGCCCGCGCTGACCGCCGAGCGGTATCTCCCCGATCCGTTCTGCGCGGACGGGTCCCGGATGTATCGCACGGGAGATCTCGTGCGGTGGCGTCCTGACGGGCAGCTGGAGTATCTGGGCCGGGCGGATGGGCAGGTGAAGATCCGCGGTCACCGTGTCGAGCTGGGTGAGGTCGAGGAAGTCCTGCGCCGCCACCCGCAGGTGTCGGAGGCGGTGGTCGTCGCCCGCCCGGACCCGACCGGCTCACTGCGCCTGGCGGCTTATGTCGTTCCCCATGAGGCTGCCGGTGACGTCCCCGCCGACCTGCCCTCCCACGCACGCACCTGGCTCCCCGACTTCATGGTCCCCTCGGCCCTGGTCGCCCTGAGAGGGTTCCCCCTCCTCCCCAACGGCAAAATCGACCGGTCCACTCTCCCCGACCCCGAACCGGGCGCAGACCGCATCGCCTTCCGCCCTCCCTCGGGGCCGGCCGAAGAACTGATCGCCCGGATCTGGAGCGACCTCCTCGACGTCACCGAGATCGGCGCGGACGACGACTTCTTCGCCCTCGGCGGCCACTCCCTCCTCGCCACTCGGCTCACCCACCAACTCGGTGAAGCCCTCGGCGCCCACATACCGCTCCACCTCGTCTTCGAACACCCCACCCTCGCCGACCTCGCCGCCCACCTCGACCGCTCGGGTAAGCCCCGCCCGCCCATACCGATCGCACAGCGCACCCCGAACCCCGATGGCACCGTCGTCTTCCCTGCCACGTCCGGCCAGAAGCGGCTGTGGCTGCTGTGCGCCCTGGACCCGCAGGCGAATCTCGCCTACACCCTGAACGGCGGCGCCAGGATCACCGGCCGGCTCGACGCCCCGGCGCTGGCACGGGCGATCGATGAAGTAGCCCGCCGCCACGAGGTGCTGCGGACCACCCTGCGCGAGCAGAACGGCGAGGTCGTCCAGGTCGTCCACCCCGTGTGGTCCGGCTCGGTGACAGACGTTTCGTCCGACGACCCGTACGCGTCCCCGGAGTGCGACGAGGCCGAACTGCTCACGCGCTGGCGTCACTCCACGGTGGACCTTGCCGACGGCCCGCTCTTCCGTGCACGGATCGTCCGCCGCGCCGAGGACGTCCACCTGCTCCTGCTGTCCCTGCACCACACCATCGCCGACGGCTGGACACTCACTCGCCTGCTGGACGAGATCGCCGCCGTGTATGCCGCCCTCGACCAAGGCCGTCCCCTGCCTCCGGCTCCCACCCTCCACTACGGCGACTTCGCCCGGATGCGAGCTGACGAGCCGACGTCCGAGGACGACAGCGGACTCGCTCACTGGCGTGATCGGCTGGCGGGAGTGCGCCCTCTGGACGTCCCGACCGACCACCCGCGTCCGGCACGGCGCACCCACAACGGTGCGGCCGTCCCAGTGGAACTGAGCGCCGAGGCGATCGGGGGCATCGCGCGCCGCACCGGCACGACTCCGTTCGCCGTCGTCGCCACCGCCGTCACCCTCGTCCTGGGCGCCCTGTCGGGCAGCGACGACGTGACCATCGGCATCCCGACCAGCGGCCGCACCCACCCCGACACCGCGGGCATTCTCGGCTTCTTCACCAACACCCTGCCCCTGCGCCGAACCCTGGACCGGCGGGCCACGCTGGCGGAGACGCTGCGCGCCACCCACGAAGCTCTCGTGGAAGCACACGAGCACGCCGAGACGCCGTTCGAGGAGATCGTCCGGCACACGATGCTCGCCGCCGACGGGCAGGCACGCAGCTCCCTGTTCCAGACGATGCTGGCTCTCAACGAAGCCCCGTCGCGCAACCTGCACCTGCCCGGTCTGACCGTCAGCCGTCTCGACATCCCACCGGCCGGAACCCAGTTCGACCTCTCCCTCCACCTGGAGCAGGGGGAGGACGCCATTACCGGCTACCTCACCTACAACACCGATCTCTACGCGGACAGCACAGCCCGCTTCTTCACCGAGCGCCTCGCCTCCGTCGTCTCCGCGTTGGTGGAGTGCCCCGATGCGGTGGTGGCTGAGGTGGATGTGCGGTCGGTGGGGGAGCGGGAGCGGTTGGCCGCTCTGTCGGCGGGTGTGCCCTTGATGGGTGGAGTGGCTGGGCGAGTGGAGGAGCTGGTCGAGAGCGTGGTCGATCGTTTGGGTGGTGTGGGTGTGGCGGTGTGTTGTGCGGGTGAGGTGTTGTCGTTCGGGGAGTTGGAGGAGCGGGCGAACCGGCTGGCGTGGGGTTTGCGGGATGCGGGCGTGGGGCCCGGTGACCTGGTGGGCGTGCTGTTGCCCAGGTCGGTGGACCTGGTGGTGGCTTTGCTGGGTGTGTTGAAGTCGGGTGCGGGTTATGTGCCGATGGATCCGGGCTATCCGGGTGAGCGTGTCGACTTCATGGTCGAGGACTCGGGTGTCTCGCTGGTCCTGAGGTCGGTGGAGGACTTTCCGGACGGGGGCCGCACCGACCGGGTGCCGGGGGCCGGGGACGGTTCGGATGTGGCGTATGTGATTTATACGTCGGGGTCCACGGGGCGTCCGAAGGGCGTGGTGATCGAGCATGCGCAGGTGGTGGCGATGCTGTCGTGGGCGGGCCGGGTGTTCTCGCGTGAGGAGTTGGCGCAGACGCTGGCGGCGACGTCGGTGTCGTTCGACCTATCGGTGTTCGAGATCTTCGCCCCGCTGTCGGTCGGCGGGACGGTCCATCTCGTCCCCGACAACGCGCTGGACTTGATCGCGCATCCGGGCCGGTATGCGGGTGTGACGTTGGTGAACACGGTTCCGTCGGTGGCGCGTGAGTTGCTGGCGGCGGGTGCGGTGCCTCCGCGCGCGCGGACGGTGAACCTGGCTGGTGAGCCGTTGGCGCCGGGGCTGGTGGCGGAGTTGTTTGCGCATCCGGTGATCGGTGTGGTGAACAACCTGTACGGGCCGAGCGAGGACACCACCTATTCGACACATGCGGTGACCGCTCCCGGTGACGCCCGCACACCCATCGGCCGCCCCGTGGATGGGACGCGGGCGCATGTCCTGGACGGCAGTTTGCGGCCGGTCGTGGTGGGCGCGGTGGGTGAGCTGTTCCTGTCGGGGGCCGGTGTCACCCGTGGCTATCACGCCCGGCCCGCGCTGACCGCCGAGCGGTATCTTCCCGATCCGTTCTGCGCGGACGGGTCCCGCATGTATCGCACGGGAGATCTGGTGCGGTGGCGTCCTGACGGGCAGCTGGAGTATCTGGGCCGGGCGGACGGGCAGGTGAAGATCCGCGGTCACCGTGTCGAGCTGGGTGAGGTCGAGGAAGTCCTGCGCCGCCACCCGCACGTCTCGGAGGCCGTCGTCATCGCCCGCCCGGACGTCACCGGGTCACTGAGGCTGATCGGTTACGTTGTCGTCGACGAGGCGGGAGGTGACGTCCCCGCCGACCTGGCCGTGTTCGTACGCGCCTGGCTCCCGGACTTCATGGTGCCGTCGGCCCTGGTCGCCCTCAAGGAGTTCCCTCTCCTCCCCAACGGGAAGATCGACCGGTCCGCTCTCCCCGACCCCGAACCGAACGCGAACCGCACCGCGTTCCGCCCCCCGTCGGGGCCGGCCGAGGAACTGATCGCCCGGATCTGGAGCGAACTCCTCGGCATCACCGAGATCGGCGCGGACGACGACTTCTTCGCCCTCGGCGGCCACTCCCTCCTCGCCACCCGGCTCACCCACCGGCTCGGCGAAGCCCTCGGCGCCCACATACCGCTCCACCTCGTCTTCGAACACCCCACCCTCGCCGACCTCGCCGCCCACCTCCCCGATGGCACGGAGCAGGGGCGTACACCACCGCTCGCCCCGCTCGACCGCGTCCCGGAACCGGACGGCACACTTGTACTGCCGACATCGCCCGGTCAGGAACGCCTGTGGGTCCAGTGCGCGCTGGACCCGGAGGCCAATCTCGCATACCACATCAGGGGCGCCGTCCACCTCCACGGGCCGTTGAACGAGGACGCCTTTGTCACCGCCCTCCATCACCTCGCGCGCCGCCATGAGAGCTTGCGTACCTCGCTGCGCCAGATCGACGGCGAGCTCCGGCAGGTGGTGGCACCCGACCCCGTAGTACCGCTGTTCCGAACCACCAGCGCCGACTGGGAAGCGGTGATCGACGCCGAGACCCGGCGGGCCTTCGACCTCTCCGCCGGCCCCCTCTGGCACGTCACGCTCGTCAGCGCCGGGCCCGAGCACCACGTCGTCGTCATGAGTCTGCATCACGCCATCGCCGACGGTTGGTCCCTCGACATCATCCTCCGTGAGATTGCCCAGGGCTACGCCGCACTCCTGCACGCCCCCGGCAGCGAAGCCGTCGCGCCCGCGCCCGTCCAGTACGCCGAAGCAGCAGCCTGGCAGCGCGAAACGGCTTCGGAGAACGCGGAGTTCTGGCGGTCCCACCTGGCGGGTACCACCTCGGCCGGCCTGCCGACCGACCGGCCTCGCCCCCCTCGGCAGACCTTCCGGGGCGACGCGGTCCCGCTGGACCTTCCGCAGGAAGCACTGGCCGGCGCGGCACGGAAGGCGGCGACCACGTCGTTCACCGTCCTCGCGACCGCCCTCGCCGTCGTCCTCGTCAAGCTCACGGACCGGTACGACGTGACGCTCGGCATTCCAGTCGCCGGCCGCGACCACCCGGACACGGCCGGGGTCGTCGGCTACCTCGTCGACACGCTGCCGCTCCATCTGCGCCCGCATCCGGATGCCACACTCGCCGAGACCCTGGACGCGACCCGGTCGCTCGTGGACGACGTCCGTGCCCACCCGCGCATCCCCCTCGAAGAACTGCTCAGCGAAGCACGCCCCCACGGCGAGCGCGGCCCGCTGTTCCAGGTGCTGCTGGCCGTCAACGGGACGCCGCCCCGTTACGAACTGGCGGGCCTGAAGATGAGCCCGGCTCCCGTACCGTTCCGCACCACTCCTTACGACCTGGTCGTCCAGGCGGAGGAACGCGAAGGCCAAATCACCGGACACCTGCTCTTCAACACCGACTTGTTCGAGCGCTCCACCGCACAGCTCATCGCCGACCGGCTCGCCACCGCGATCCGCGCCCTGGCCGACCATCCCACCCTGACTGTCGCTGAGGTGGATGTGCGGTCGGTGGGGGAGCGGGAGCGGTTGGGTGTGTTGTCGGCGGGTGTGCCGTTGGCGGGTGGGGTGGCGGGTCGGGTGGAGGAGTTGGTGGAGGGGGTGGTTGACCGTTTGGGTGGTGTGGGTGTGGCGGTGTGTTGTGCGGGTGAGGTGTTGTCGTTTGCGGAGTTGGAGGAGCGGGCGAACCGGTTGGCGTGGGGTTTGCGGGATGCGGGTGTGGGGCCCGGTGACCTGGTGGGTGTGTTGTTGCCCAGGTCGGTGGATTTGGTGGTCGCCTTGCTGGGTGTGCTGAAGTCGGGTGCGGGTTATGTGCCGATGGATCCGGGCTATCCGGGTGAGCGTGTCGACTTCATGGTCGAGGACTCGGGTGTCTCGCTGGTCCTGAGATCGGTGGGGGACTTTCCGGACGGGGGCCGCACCGACCGGATGCCGGGGGCCGGGGACGGTTCGGATGTGGCGTATGTGATTTATACGTCGGGGTCCACGGGGCGTCCGAAGGGGGTGGTGATCGAGCATGCGCAGGTGGTGGCGATGTTGTCGTGGGCGGGCCGGGTGTTCTCGCGTGAGGAGTTGGCGCAGACGCTGGCGGCGACGTCGGTGTCGTTCGACCTGTCGGTGTTCGAGATCTTCGCCCCGCTGTCGGTCGGCGGGACGGTCCATCTCGTCCCCGACAACGCGCTCGATCTGATCGCGCATCCGGGCCGGTATGCGGGTGTGACGTTGGTGAACACGGTTCCGTCGGTGGCGCGTGAGTTGCTGGCGGCGGGTGCGGTGCCTCCGCGCGCCCGGACGGTGAACCTGGCTGGTGAGCCGTTGGCGCCGGGGCTGGTGGCGGAGTTGTATGCGCATCCGGTGATCGGTGTGGTGAACAACCTGTACGGGCCGAGCGAGGACACCACCTACTCCACGCACGCGGTGACCGCTCCCGGCGACGCCCGCACACCCATCGGCCGCCCCGTGGACGGGACGCGGGCGCACGTCCTGGACGGCAGTCTGCGGCCGGTCGTGGTGGGCGCGGTGGGTGAGCTGTTCCTGTCGGGGGCCGGTGTCACCCGTGGCTATCACGCCCGGCCCGCGCTGACCGCCGAGCGGTATCTTCCCGATCCGTTCTGCGCGGACGGGTCCCGCATGTATCGCACGGGAGATCTGGTGCGGTGGCGTCCTGACGGGCAGTTGGAGTATCTGGGCCGGGCGGACGGGCAGGTGAAGATCCGCGGTCACCGTGTCGAACTGGGCGAGGTCGAGGAAGTCCTGCGCCGCCACCCGCAGGTGTCGGAGGCGGTGGTCGTCGCCCGCCCGGACCCGACCGGCTCACTCCGCCTGGCCGCCTACGTCGTCCCCGACGAGGCCACCGGCGACGTCCCCGCCGACCTGCCCTCCCACGCACGCACCTGGCTCCCCGACTTCATGGTCCCCTCGGCCCTGGTCGCCCTCAAGGAGTTCCCCCTCCTCCCCAACGGCAAGATCGACCGGTCCGCTCTCCCCGACCCCGAACCGAGTGCAAACCGCACCGCGTTCCGCCCCCCGTCCGGGCCGGCCGAAGAATTGATCGCCCGGATCTGGAGTGAACTCCTCGACGTCACTGAGATCGGCGCGGACGACGACTTCTTCGCCCTCGGCGGCCACTCCCTCCTCGCAACACGGGTCGTCAGTCGACTGACGACGCTCACGGGGGCCGAGATGCCCCTCCACCTCGTCTTCGAGAACTCCGTACTGGCCGACTTGGCCCGCCTGTTGCCCGATCCGGCGGGTTGGCCGTCCGGCCCCGCCCGCATCCAGCGCATCCGGCGCGTCAAGGGCGGCACGACCGCGGGGTGACATCAGCCCCCTTCCCCCCTCCGTCCTTCACCCTCCCCTCCTCCCACCTTCGGCCCCCTACAAGAATCAGGAGACAGCGATGAAGCAGGAAGAGAAGACGCTCGACGCACCCCCGGCGCCCGTCGCCGACACCGCTCTCACGGCGAAGCCGCCCGCGCCCGTACCGGACCTGTCCAACGGCCCCCGAGCCAACGAGCCCGCCATGCTGGGCTTCGGAGGCTTCCTGCTGGGCTCCATCTCGCTCGCCTTCTACCTGAAGGACGTCAGCGTTCCCGCCAACTCCCTGGTGGCCTCGCTGCCCATCATGGTGTTCGCCAGCACCATCATGCTGCTGATGGCCTCGGTCTGGGCGATGCGCCTGGGCGACGGGGTGTTCGCGGCGGTGTACGGCCTCTTCGGGACGTTCTGGCTCAGCTTCTCCATCCTCAGCCTCGCCCTGAACAACAACTGGATGGGACAGTTCGAGAACATCGAGCAACGCCAGGCCACCGCCAACTTCGTCCTGGTCTGGGCCATCGTGATCATCCTGCTCACGCTGACCACCCTGCGCCTGCCGAGCGTCTTCACGCTGCTCTTCGTCGTGGTGTCCGCGACGCTGCTCGTGCTGTTCGGCTCGATCGAGCAGGCGATCGACCAGACCGTCAACAACCCGTTGAAGCCCAGCGACCCCTGGCTGATCTACGTCGGCATCACGACGATGTTCCTCTTCATCGCGGTCGGCATGTACATCTTCGCGAGCTTCATGCACAGGGCGACCGGCGCCAAGAACCTCCCTCTCGGCAGGCCGCTGATCAAGAGCCGCTGAGGACCCAGGCCGCCAACCGGCCCAAGCCCCACCCGGCCCAAACCCCGACCGGCCCAAGCGCCCACCGGCCCAAGCCCAACCGGTTCGAGCCGCCGCCCACGGACCCCTGCCGGCCCCACCGCACACGCAAAGGAGGAACGATGACCGACTACCTGCCCGACGTCGCCACCGTCCCCTTCCCCATGCCGCGCCCGGAAGACCTGCCGGGCGACGCCCGAGCCGTCGCGGCGGCGGCCCCTCCCGCCCTCGCCGGCCTGGCGAGCACGGTGGCCGACCCGGCGCACCGGACCGGTCTCGCCGACATGCTCGCCGCCGTACGGACCGCTCGCGCGGATCTCGGCCCGGTGCCCAGCACCCTCGTCGTGGACGATCCGCGGGAGTCCCGGCAGAACCGCCACAACGACCTGGCGTTCGGCATTGAACGGCACCACGGCGACCCGCTCACCCTGTTCGTCGCGGCGGCGCTCAACGCCCACCTCGGCATCCTCGAAATCGCCGAGGAACGGGGTACCGGCCTGGACGAGACCGCGTGGTGCGACCTGATCGCGGGCTTCGACACCCTGGTGCGGTGGCCGGCCGATCCCACCCGACTGCCGCCGCCGCTGCCGGTGCCCGGCTGCGTATCGTCGGGGCGACCCGCACCTCAACCCCTCGACGGGCTCCGGCGCTGGGTGCGCGGCCACCATGTCTTCATGGTGCTCGCCCAGGGCGGCACCGTCGCCGTGAACAGTCTCACGGCGGCGGCCGAGGCCGACGACGAGGAGGCCGCCGCCACAGCGGCCGAAGTGGCCTCGCGGATCATGCGGGCCTGCCGCGCCGCCCTCCAGTTCGCCGGAGACGCCAACCCCGACCAGTACCGGTCGGAGATCAGGCCCACCCTCATGCCGCCGGTGGCGCCCCCGCAGATGAGCGGGTTGCGCTGGCGGGACCACGAGGCGCTGGTGGCCGCGCTGACCGCGTCGGGCGAGGCATGGTCCTGGCTGGCGGAGCGCCGCCCCGCCACCCTGAGCGACTTCCGGACCGCGCTCGACGCCACGTACGAGTCGCACAAGGGCGTGTGCGGGAACTTCGTCGGCGACCAGTCGCCGAGTCTTCTCGCGACCAGCAGATCCCACCGGCCCGCGGTCGGCGTCATCGAGCAGTTCCGTCGGCTGCGGGTGGGCGTCCTGCCCGCGGCCCCGCACCCCGACCGCCCCAACTAAGCGCCCGCACACGGCCGTTCGGCGGCAGGCGCGTCGCGCTCCGCCGTCGCTCCGCACGGACGGCCGCGAGCACCTTGCGAACATCCCCTCCCCATGTCACACCGGGCCACCGGTCCACCCGCCGGCATCCGGTGGGAACTCACTCACATCCGAGAGGCAGGGCACTCATGACCCAGACCGCATCCACCCAGACCGGCGGGCCCGTCGAGCTCGACATGGACGGCCTGTCCCGGATCCTCTTCGGGCATGCGGCCTTCCAGTACCTGAACGCCGCCTGTGAACTGGGCCTCCCGGAGCTGGTGGCCGAGAAGCAGGAGCTCAGCCGGGACGAGATCCGCGACGCGCTCTCCCTCCAGGACCGCGCCGTCGACATCCTCCTCCTGGGCTGCACCTCGCTCGGCATCCTCGTCAAGCGGGACGAACGGTACCGACTGGCCGGGGTCGTCAAGGACCTCATGGACGAGGGCGACTGGCAGCGCTTCGTGGACACCGTCGCCTTCGAGCAGTACATCGTGTACGAGGGCCAGCTCGACTTCACCGACTCGCTCCGCGAGAACCGCAACGTCGGTCTGCGCCGGGTCCGTGGCTCCGGCCGTGACCTCTACCACCGGCTCGCCGAGAACCCGCACCTGGAGCAGGTCTTCTACCGCTACATGCGCTCCTGGTCCGAACTGGCCAACAAGCACCTGGTCCAGCAGCTCGACCTCTCCGGCCGACGGCACCTCCTCGACTGCGGCGGCGGCGACGCCGTCAACGCCATCGCCCTCGCCCAGGCCAACCCGGACCTCAAGGTCACCGTCTTCGAGATCCCGGCGTCCGGCAGCATCGCCGAGAAGAAGATCGCCCAGGCCGGCGTCGGCGACCAGGTCTCCGTCATCACCGGCGACATGTTCGCCGACCCGCTGCCCACCGGCTGCGACGTGGTGATGTTCGCCCACCAGCTGGTCATCTGGACGCCGGAGGAGAACACCGAACTGCTGCGCCGCGCCTACGAGGTCCTGCCCGAAGGCGGCCAGCTGGTCATCTTCAACTCCATGTCCAACGACGAGGGGGACGGCCCCGTCGTCGCCGCCCTCGACAGCGTCTACTTCGCCGCGCTGCCCGCCGAGGGCGGCATGATCTACTCCTGGGCGACGCACGAGCGGTGCCTGCGCGAAGCCGGGTTCAGCACCGTCAAGCGCATCCCCTTCCCGGGCTGGACCCCGCACGGCGCCATCGTCGCCACCAAGTAGGCCCCGCCGGGGCCACGCACATGGATGCCACCGGGCCGGCCGCCACGGCGGCCCGGCGGCACCCCGCCCGGCGAGCACCACCGACCGCCACGGGCCCAGCACACCGGCGCGACGGGACGCACAAAAAACCCGCACTCGAAGCCGTACTGGAAGCCGTACTGGAAGACGCACGAGCAGACGCACCAGAAGGGGACCGCATGCTCCACCCACAACTCCGGGACGACGCGGCGCGGATGCGCATGCTGCTTTACGGCCAGCTCGTCTCCAAGGCGCTGTGCGCAGCGGTGGAGCTCGGCCTGCCGGAGGCACTGGCCGGCGGCCCCCGCTCGGCCGAGGACCTCGCCGGCGACGTGGAGGCCCACCCCCTCGCCCTGCGCCGGCTGCTCCGCGCGCTCGTCCCCTTCGACGTGTTCACCGAAGAGCCCGACGGCGCCTTCGCGCTGACCCGCCTCGGCGCCACCCTGCTGCCCGACACCCCTGGCACGGCACGCCCCAGCGCACTGCTGCTCGCCGGTGAAGTCGGCCGTACCTGGCAGGAGTTCGGGTACTCCGTCCGGACGGGCGACTCGGCGTTCGCCCTGCTCCACGACTGCGCCCTCTTCGAGCACCTGGAGCGGCGGCCGGAGCGGCGCGAGGTGTTCGACCGGTCCCAGGAGGCCGGACTGCGACTGGAACTGGACGAGATCTTCGACGCGGTCTCCTTCGACCGGTACCCGACGATCGTGGACGTCGGCGGCGGCAACGGCCATCTGATGTGCGAACTGCTGCACCGCACCCCGCGCAGCACCGGCAGCGTCATCGACCTGCCCGGCACCGTGCAACTCGCCGAGAAGCGCATCGTGGAAGGGGGTCTCACCGACCGATGCACCGCCGTCGTCGGCGACTTCTTCGACAGCGTCACACCCGGCGCTGACCTCTACATCCTCAGCCACATCCTGCACGACTGGGGTGACGACAGCGCTGTCTCCATCCTGCGTACCTGCGCCGCCGCCATGCCCGAGCACGGACGCCTCATGGTGATCGACCTGCTCACCGACGCCGCCGACGACCGGGGCGGACGCCACCGGCTCCCCGCCCTCATGGACCTCTACATGCTCTCCCTCTTCGGAGCGGCCGGCGGCCAGGAGCGCACCGGCGCGGAGTTCACCGCGCTGCTCACGGCCGCCGGACTGGAACCGGAGGAGACCAGGGTGCTGCCCAGCGGCATGGGCGTCATCACGGCCCGGCGGCGCATCACCTGACCGCCCCGCACACCGCCTCGCCCGGACCTCGGCCCGGTGTGCCGCGCCGCGTCGTCCCGGCGAGGCCGAAAACCGCTGCCGGGGCGGCCCTGGGCCGTTCGGACGGGTCCCTCACCCTTCTCGTCGCTGGATAGGCAATCCCTCATGACTCACGACCCGACCGCTGCCCCGACCGCCCGTGCCGGGAAACGCGAATGGACAGCCCTGGGTGTCCTCGCCCTGCCGGCGTTGCTGATCAGCCTCGACACCACGGTGCTCCACCTGGCGGTCCCGCACCTCAGCGGGAGCATCGACCCCAGCGGCCTGCAACTGCTGTGGATCGTCGACATCTACAGCTTCCTCATCGCCGGCCTGCTCATCATCGCGGGCACGCTCGGCGACCGGTTCGGCCGGCGCCGGCTGCTGCTGACCGGGGCGGCGGGCTTCGGACTGGCCTCCGTACTCACGGCGTTCTCGACCAGCGCGGAGATGCTGATCGTCAGCCGGGCGCTGCTGGGCATCGCGGGGGCGACCCTGATGCCCTCCTCGATGTCCCTGATCCGCAACACGTTCCTGGACGCGCGCCAGCGCTCCGTCGCCTTCAGCGTCTGGATCGCCTGCTTCCTGGTGGGAGGAGCGCTCGGCCCCCTGGTCGGCGGCGCGATGCTGGAACACTTCTGGTGGGGATCGGTCTTTCTGCTGAGCGTGCCCGCGATGGTGCTGCTGATGATCCTGGGGCCGGTGCTGCTCCCCGAGTACCGGGACCCGAACCCCGGCAGGATCGACCCCGCGAGCGTGCTGCTGCTGGTGACGTCCCTGCTGTCGACGGTGTACGGGCTCAAGGTGCTCGCCAGTGGGGGCTTCGGCGTCCTGCCGACGGCGCTGCTCCTCGCCGGGCTCGCGCTGGCCGTGGTCTTCGCCGTACGACAGCGGCGCCTCACCCACCCCCTGCTGGACCCAGCCCTGTTCCGTGAGCGCACCTTCACCGTCTCGCTCGCCACCATGGGCGTCGCGCTCTTCGTGATGTCGGGATCACAGTTCTTCGTCGCGCAGTACCTCCAGATGGTGGTGGGGTTGTCGCCCCTGGAGACGGGACTGGCGTCACTGCCCGGCAGCGTCGGCGGGGTGATGGGGGCCCTGCTGGCCCCGGTGGCGCTGCGCTGGATGCGGTCCGCGTACGTGATGACGGCGGGGCTCACCATGGCCGTGATCGGTTTCGCCGTACTGACTCGGGTCGAGACGGAGGGCGGTCTGGTCCCGGTGATGATCGCGCTGGGGATGCTCAACTTCGGCGTCGCGCCGACCATCGCGCTCGGCACCGACATGATGATCGCGTCCGCGCCGCCCGAGAAGGCCGGAGCGGTCTCCGCGATCTCCGAGACCTGCCAGGAACTCGGGCTGGGCATGGGCGTCGCAATCCTCGGCAGCGTCGGGACGGCGGTGTACCGCGCCGAGGTCGCGGACACGCTGCCCGCCGGCGTGGCCTCCCGCGCCCAGGACACCATCGGTTCGGCCGTGGACGAGGCCGGGCGGCTGCCGGACGAGCTCGGCACGACGGTCCTCGCCGCGGCCCGCGAGGCGTTCACCGACAGCCTCTTCTACGTCAGTGTCATCTGCACGGTGGTGACCCTGCTTATCGTGGTCACCATCGCGGTGCTGCGCCCGACTTCGACGGGTGACGGTCATGCCCCGGACGGGGCGGACGAGGTGAACGGCCCCGGCGGCGCCGAGGTGCCGTCGCGCACTTCCTGAAAAGGACCGCTCCGCCGGGCCCGCGCCCATAGCGTCCCCATTCATCCCCCATTACGACTTATTTACCAGCGCTATACCTGGGAGAAGGCCCAGCGAGAATCGGTCATCCATAAACCTCATTGAAAATCGCACCTTCGTCGGGCGGACACGTTTCGACACCCCTGTGAATGACGTAGGCTTCCGATCTGCCGATGTCGGCCAGTCGGCCAAGGGACACGTTCCAGTTGTGCCCATCTCCCGTACGCAGCAAGGAGTACGTCAATGTCTGAACTGAACCGCCGGGGATTACTCACACGCGCCGGACTCGTCGGGGCCGGCCTGGTCTCGGCGGACTTCTTAGCGGGCGGCGGCGCCGCGGCCGCGGCCGGGAAGAACACCGCGAAGAGCGCGGGCAAGTGCGCCCCGGCGTTCGGCACCGTCACCGTGCAGCCGGGCGACCCCCGGTACGACAGCTTCATCCACGCGCACAACACCCGCTTCAGCAACCGGCCGGATCAGGTCACCATCGCGACCTCCTCGGACCAGGTCGCCGAGGCGCTCGGCCGCGCCGTCGCGGCCGGCCAGGAGGTCGCCGTCCGCTCCGGCGGCCACTGCCTCGAGAACTTCACGACGTACTCCGGGGTCAAGCACCTCATCGACCTCTCGCAGATGCAGGACGTCTACTTCGACGAACGCCGGGGGGCCTTCGCCGTGGGTCCCGGCGCGATCGTGGCCCCCACGCAGAACACGCTCTTCAAGGGCTGGGGCGTGACGATACCCTCGGCGGGCTGCTCGGAAGTGGGCCTCGGCGGGCACATACTCGGCGGCGGCTACAACTTCTACTCCCGCATCCACGGCATAGCCGTCGACCACCTCGACGCCGTCGAGGTGGTCGTGGTCGGCGCCGACGGGCAGCCCCGCACCATCGTGGCGACCCGTCGCCAGGACGACCCCCACCGCGACCTGTGGTGGGCGCACACGGGCGGTGGCGGCGGCAACTTCGGCATCGTCACCCGGTACTGGCTGCGCACGCCCGGAGTGAACTCCAGCGATCCCGCCAAGCTGCTGCCCCGCGGCGCGAACCAGCGGGTCCGCAACGTGCAGTGGTCGTGGAAAGACCTGTCGCCACAGGCGTTCAGGAGACTCGTGGGCAACTTCTCCCGCTGGTACGAGCTCAACAGCGCTCCGGGCGCCAAGGAGGTCCAGGTGTGGGCCTCGTTCTCCGCATCCCACCAGGCCGCGGGCGTGATCGGCCTGATGGCCGGTGTCTCCAAGGACGTTCCGGGCGGCGAGGCCCTGCTCGACGGGCTCTTCGAGGCGACCGCCGCCGGAGCCGGCATCTCTCCCGTCTCCGACTCGCGGTACGAACTGCCGTGGCTCGACCGTGACAACTGGTACTGGGGTCCCCCTGGACGCCAGAAGGACAAGACGGCGGACCTCAAGAAGAGCTACACCGACGAGCAGCTGGACACGATCTACGCCTACCTGACCGACGACCACGGCGATCCCGGCGCACAGGTGAACCTGGCCGCCCTCGGCGGCAAGATCAACTCGGTACGTTCCGACGCGACCGCCTACGTCCACCGGGACTCGGTTCTGCGCGTCTACTTCACGCCCGGCGTGTGGCGCGCGGAGGCCCAGGACGCCGCATACGTCGCCTGGGTGCGCAAGCTCTACCGCGACGTCTACCGCAACACTGGCGGTGTCCCGGCGCCCGACGCCGCCAACTCCGGGGCGTACATCAACTACCCGGACGTCGACCTCGCCGACCCGGAGTGGAACACCTCCGGTACCCCGTGGCACGGCCTGTACTACGGAGCGAACTACGCGCGGCTCCAGCGGGTCAAGTCCGCCTACGACCCGCGTGATGTGTTCCACCACGCGCTGTCGATCCGGCCCGCCTGACCCGGCATCGGTGCGGTGTGCCCGTCGGTCGGCACACGGCCGCCCGACGGGCACACCGCACCCCTCCGCCTCGTTCCCTTGGCCGAAAAGAATCCATAAGCGAAAGTGCGCGGGCGGCTTTTCCCTATTCGCCGCCGGACGATGCGACGCGCCTTTTCGGTCGGCCACGAGTGCACGTGGAAGTTGATTCGGGAAGACCCGGCTTCGCGCAGCGGACATAAGCGCGTTCACCGGCCGAGTGCTCGGTGTCTAGGCAAAGCAGTAACGACAGGGAGATGAGGATGGCAGCCGAAAATTCCGGCGTCGAGAATGTCGCGAGTTTCTACGAGGGCCTCGGCCAGGTACTCAATATCGCCTGGGGCGAGAACCTGCACTATGGCTACTGGGAGGACGACGCCGACGACAGCACGGTCGAGGTCGCCACGGCCCGGCTCACGGATCTGCTGATCAGTCTGCTCGACCCCGCGCCCGGCGCCGGCGTCCTCGACATCGGCTGCGGCGTCGGCAAGCCCGCTCTCCAACTCGTCACGGCCAGGAAGACGCGTGTCACCGGCATCGCGATCAGTGACGTAGAGGTGCAGCAGGCCGCCCGGCGCGCCGCCGAGGCGGACCTGTCGGACCTGACCACCTTCCGCAACGCGGACGTGCAGGACCTGCCGTTCGACGACGACTCGTTCGACGGCGCCTGGGCGCTGGAATCGCTGCTCCATGTGCCGGACCGGAACCGAGCGCTCGCCGAGACGGCCAGGGTGCTGCGGCCCGGCGGACGACTCGTGATCGCCGACACCGTCCAGCGCCCGCCGCTGGACGCCGAGGCCCGCGCCGTTCTCGACGAGTTCCGCACCGCCTACCACGTGAGCGCCTACGCCACCGCCGACGAATACCGGGAACTGCTCACCGCGAACGGATTCGTCGACATCGACATCCGTGACATCAGCGACAAGGTGGTCCGCACCGGAAGGATCATGGCCGACGCCGTCGAGGCCCGGCGCGACGAACTGGCCCGGATCGACGGACCCGAACCGGTCGACCAGTACATCGGCCTCATGCGCCGCGCGGCGGCCAGCCCGTGCATCGGGTACCTCGTGGTCGCCGCGACGCTGGAGCCCACGCCTGATTTTTGATTGTGTCCGGCACGCGCCCGTGGCCCGGCATCCCTTCTCCACAAGAGATGCCGGGCAAGCGTGCTGCCCACGCCAGAGCCCCAGGCCGGCAGGTCGGCAACCGATCGCGGTCAGCGCCGACCCGCGAAGGGCGCCGTCACCGATACCCGGACGGATCGGCGGGCTTGCCGGCCTCCTGCACCTCGACCAGATAGCGCCAGCAGTCGGGGCGCGAGCCGTCGAGATCGGTGAAGCCGTACTCCTGGGCGAGCTGCCCGCTCGAGACCGACTGACCGTTCCAGCGCGCGACCTCCGCGTCACCCGCCAGCGCCGCGACCGCGCGCCCCACGTACGCGGGGCTCTCCGAGATGCAGAAGTGCGGCACCTCGGTCAGCGCGTCGCGCCAGTTCTCCTCCGTGACCCCGAGCGTCTCGAGCATCATCTCCGAACGCATCCAGCCCGGCGTGAGCGTCACCGCCGTGCCGTCGTACGGCTTCAGTTCGTGCGCCAGCACGTACCCCATGCGGAGCACGCTGTTCTTGACCAGGTCGTAGAAGTACGAGTTGCGGTAATGGCTGCCGTTGTACTCGGCAGTCCCATCGGTCATCTCCACCACGAGTCCGCCGGGCCGGCGCACCAGCAGGGGCAGGAGGAAGTGGCTGGAGATCGCATGAGTGTCCATACCGAGCCGCATCAGCCGCAGCCCTGCGTCGAGGTCGTGCTCCCACACCTTCTTGTCGAACTCGAACAGTCGCTCACCTCCCCAGACGTCGTTGACCAGTACGTCGAGCCGCCCCTGCTCGGTGTCGACGCGGTCGGCGAGTGCGCGGACCTGCTCGGGCACCAGGTGGTCCGTCGGCACCGCGATCCCGGTTCCGCCCGCCTCCGTGACCAGCTCCGCGGTCTCCTCGATCGTCTCGGAGCGGTTGTACTCCGAGCGGCGTTCCCGAGTCGTACGGCCGGTGACGTAGACCGTCGCACCCGCCGCGCCCAGTTGGACGGCGATGGCTCGTCCGGCTCCCCGCGTGGCGCCCGCGACCAGTGCGATCTTCCCCCGCAGGTCCGGAGTCGGCGTGTCGGGCGTGCGTTCCATGAAGGTCCCTCATCTGTTCGTGCGTTCCTGACCCGCGTCCGTCCTCGACACGGGCCCTTCCAGAACATGATCACGCTCTAACCCGACATCCTCTGTCCTGATTTCCGGCCGTTCTTCGACGGGACCCGAGGGGACCGGGCTCGCCCCGAAGCGGCGCCGACGTCCGGACACCAGACGGTCCCGTCACCGGCCGGGGATGTGGGCGTGCGCTTCGAGGAGGCGTCGGTGGGCTACTGACGCCCATGGCGTCGGCGGTCGTTGTCCGGCATTCGGCCTGCGGCGTACCCTCCTCCAGTGATCGAGCAACTGCTGCCTTCGGCCGCCGTAACGGTGGAGGCCTGCGGGCAGGACGACGCGGACCTCGCGCTCTTCCCCGAGGAAGCGGCGCTCGTGACGCGGGCGGGCGCCAAACGGCGTCGGGAGTTCACCGTCGTGCGCTCCTGTGCTCGGCGCGCCATGGAAAAGCTCGGTGTGCCGCCGCAGCCGGTACTGCGGGGGAAGTATGGCGCCCCGCGCTGGCCGGCCGGGCTGGTCGGCAGCATGACCCATTGCGACGACTACTACGCCGCCGCGCTTGGTCGCGCAGCGGATCTGGCCTCGCTCGGCATAGACGTCGAGGTACACGGGCCGCTGCCCGACGGCGTATTGCCGGCGGTGGCCCTGCCGGCCGAGGTGGACCGGCTGCGGTGGCTCTCCGACCGGCGACCCGACGTGCACTGGGACCGGCTGATGTTCAGCGCCAAGGAGTCCGTCTACAAGGCGTGGTTCCCCCTCACCCAAGAGTGGCTCGACTTCAAGGAGGCCGACATCGAATTCTCCGAGGACGGCCGCTTTCGCGCGGCACTCCTCGTCCCCGGCCCCCGAGTGGGCGGCCAACGCCTCGACCACTTCGAAGGCCGATGGACGACGGAGCGCGGCCTGATCGCCACGGCCGTGACAGTCCCGCACCCCTGAAGAGGCCCTCGCGCGAGCCCGCAGAGCGCGCCCGCTCGCTTCCGACAGGATTCCTGGCATCGCCGCGGAGCGGTGGGTGCGGGGTTGCACCTTCCGTAGCGGCATGTGGTCCCGTGGACTGATATCACGATGCCTTAAGGCCGGCATCGTCGAGGTGGTGCAGCACGGCCTCGTGCAGCCGACCCCAGACACCCGCTCTCGACCAGATCAGGAACCGCCGATGCGCGGTCGACTTCGAGAACCCGAAGCACGGCGGCAGCCGTCGCCTGGCACAGCCGCTGACCAGCAGTAGACGATCGCGGCGAACAGCGTCTCATCAGGCGTGTCCGGGGAACGTCAGATGCCGCCTTCCGGCGGACCTGGGCCAAGACCGGCACCGCTCCGCGAGGCGCCCATCTTCCCGGCGGCCCCGCTCCGTTGGGTGATCGAGCGGAGTCTCACCTGGCCGCCAATCAGGAGAATGTTGTATAGCGGGCCCGAGGTTGGTGGGGAGGGTGGGCCACGGCCAGGGCGACGGCCTCTGCGGCCGTGGCGGCTTCGCCGATGAGGCTGTTGTGCGGGCGCTTTTGGACCAGGTAGGGGCTGCGGTTGCGTGAGGGGGCGATGGCCACCTCCACGCGGAACGGGAATCCGGTGCAGGAGCTGAAGCCGAGCGTCCAGTGGCTGGAGAACACGTACAGCTGTCGCATCTGCTGTTCCACATGCGCTGCTTCCACAAGCTCTGCGAACTCATGGAAGTCAGGGGCCTCGGCCGCCTGCTCCCGCATCATCATCCATTGCAGCTCCACCACCGCGGCCGGCCCACGCACGTGAGCCTCGGCACGCGCGGATACCTGCAAGAACGGCAGTTCCTCCTGCAGTTCCTTCAGACTCCTGCCCCCACCCCACCGCCACGCCTGCCCGGACGATGGCCGCGAACTCGGATGTGCCTCCGGTGATGAGCTCAACGCCCTGGCTCCAGCCGGAGACACCGAACCATCGGCACTCGGCCCCGATGTGCACGGACAGCGGCCGCCGCTCGGGAAACGCCGCAGCGATACCCGCCGAAGTGAGTGATCCGCCCTCAGCGGGCGCCACTACGAGAGCGACATCAAGTTCGGCCGCCCTCTGCTCCAATCGAAGCAATGATCATGCTGACTGAGCTCCAGAGCGCCATGCGGGTAAGCGCACCCGTCGGGCGCTGAGCGTCAGCCATGTAACTGTCAATGAACCCGGCAGGCTGAGCACCGGCCTGGCCTCACGGGCCGGCCATGGCGCTCGGTCGCAGCAGTGGTTTCCTGTGCAGCCGCGGCCGGCGGGGGAGAGGCGGCGGACGTACGACAAAGGGGCCGCCCTGCACCAGGGGTGGAGGCGGAGGGTAGGGAACGTCGGTCGCTGCGAGATCGGGGCGGGTGCGGTGCCAGCGGGCGGGTGGCGCCAGCGGCCGAAGGCATCACGGGCGATGTCGACACCGATCTTCACGACCACATGCGGTTCGACGAGCGTGACGTCCAGGGCTTCGCGGCTGTCCCATCCTTCACCTCCGCGCGTAGCTGGGCGCGATAGCGCTGCTCCGTGCGGTTTCCTGGTCCGCGATGGCCATCTGCTCACCCCTTCCTTGTCGTGCTCGCGGGCGTCCGCGGTCCGGGAGAGCGGATGCTCGCACGCTCTGCGTTAGAAGGTATTACGAACGTACTTGACCCTCACTCCATGGTGAGTTATAACTTCTAACGAACGCACCAGCCCCTAATGAAGCTGGTGACGACGAGGGAGGTCGCCATGAACGCCGGAGAAATGATCCAGGTCGTGCTGCCGGGCAAGGTGGAGCCGGAGGAACTGCAGGTGCGGCGGGGTGCCGTCCCGAGCGCCGGGCCGGGGCAGGTCCTCGTCCGTATGGAGGCAACCGGTGTCTCCTTTGCCGAACAGCAGATGCGCCGCGGCCGCTACTACGATCAGCCGCCCTTCCCGTTCGTCCCCGGCTACGACATGGTCGGCACCGTGCTGGCGGCCGGAGACGGAGTCGGTCCCGGCCTCGTCGGTACCCGGGTGGCCGCACTGCTGAAGGTGGGCGGCTGGGCCAGCCACATCGCCCTCGACGCCGCCGACGTGGTGCCGGTCCCGGACGGAATCGGCGCGGCACAGGCGGAGACCATGGTGATCAACGGCATCACGGCCTGGCAGATGCTGCACCGCAAGGCCCGCGTCCGTGCCGGTCAGACCGTCCTGGTGCACGGCGCCAACGGGGGAGTGGGCTCGGTCCTGGTCCAACTCGCACAGGCCGCCGGGGCGAAGGTGATCGGCACAGCCTCCGCGCGCCACCACGCCGCCCTGCGGGAGCGAGGGGTGAGCCCGATCGACTACCGCACCGATGACATCCCCGCCCGCGTCCGCGAGATGGCCCCGCGCGGCGTGGACGCCGTCTTCGATCACGTCGGCGGCCGCGGCATCGTCGACTCGTGGCGCCTGCTCGCGCCCGGCGGCACCCTCGTCTCCTACGGCAGCGCCTCTACCCGCGACGACGAGGGCTCCAAGCAGTGGCCCGTGCTCAAGCTCCTCGGTCGGGTCTGGCTGTGGAACGCCCTGCCCAACCGCCGCCGCGCCTACTTCTTCAACGTCTGGGCCGGCCGAGCCCTGAACCGCAGCCGTTTCCGGGCCAGGCTGCGCGCCGACCTCACCGAGGTCTTCGCAGCCCTCGACCGCGGTGAGATCACCGCCCAGATCGCCGCCGAACTGCCTCTCAGCCGGGTTGCCGAGGCCATGCGGCTGGCCGAATCCGGCACCGTCGCGGGAAAAATCGTCCTGCGCGCCTGACGCGCCACGCGGTAGCCGTCACCCATGTGTTCGCCCGGCGGTCGCAGCGTTCGTGCGTCCCGAACTGTCGACCAGGGCCGGATGGTCGCAGAGGCTGGCGGAATCCGGCAGTGGACCAGACGGTGACCCGGCTGCGCCGTTCTGCGCTCGCAACCGCAGGCATCGGGCGGGCTCCGCCGGGTCCCTGGGGGTGGAGCTCTTCAGCAGCTCCCGCGCCCACTCACTCACCGCCTCGGCCGCATCGACGGCATCGACGTCGTCCAGCGAACTCCTATCCTCGGTCCCGTAAGCCCCATCGACCACCGAACTCCCGCTGCACTCACGGGAGTCGGCGAGGGCTCCGTAGGCCGGAGAAGCAAGGAGATCGTCTGCATCTTCGTCCGGTACGAGAACTACCTGGACCACCAGGGAGGCACTCCCGGCAGGAGCTGGGGCATCATCTTGCGCTTCAGACCATCGAGTTCGCCGAGCTGGGCGCGGTACGTGGTGAGCGTGGCGGCTTCGGCCCCGGAGAGGTCGGCGCCGGTCGCATCACCCGCCCGGGCTCCGGGTCCCCGCTCCCTGAGCGGGTGTGCCGATCACTGGCCCGCGACCGGCTCGCAGATGGCGCTGACCGGCCCCGTGCGTGACGACCGGCCCGTGGTGTTCGGGGGCGGTCGCGGGCCGGTGGGCGGTCAGAACGCGGGAGTGCACGCCTGATGGCCGCCGGCGTCCCGCACACAGGCTTTGGCCCGGTAGCCCGTGCCGTCCCAGTACCAGCCGGTGCGGTCGGTGGCCCCCTGGGTGTACACGGTGTGCGTTCCCGAGACCTGGGACCAGGTGTTCCCGCCGTCGCTCGAACGCATCAGCCATCCGGTGCAGATCTCGTTGGCACCGGCCAGCTGGCTCTGGTACACCTCCGCCTGGGCCGAGGAGGTCGTGTAGTCGTAGTACAGCAGCGCCTCACACCTGCTGCCCGCCCAGGCGCCGTCGACCGGCCGGCCGCCGTGGCGACCGCGGCCGTCCGTAACGCCAGGGGAAGCCGGTTGCCTGTTATGCGCATGTGCCCGCCTCGGTCGTCGGGTTCCCCCACCCCCGGCTCGGAAGCCGTCCCGCGGACTCGGCGCGGGTGTGGGGCGGGTCGGGGCGTCCGTGTGGACACGAAGAGAGGCAAGCACCGTTGCAGTACCAGGGCGCCAACGTCAACGAAGCCCAGTACAACGACCCTGCGCGGCCCCAGCTCGACACCGACGTACCCGGACCGCTACCCGGCCTACGTCCGCTTCGAGCCCGCCTGGCCTCAGCCGGCCTGATGCCTGGAGTGGGCGGACGTCACCGTCAACCCCGCCGCGAAGATCCCCACTACTTTCAAGTACACCCTTGCCGCGGAGTGGGACGATCCCGGCCTAACTGAGTGTGTGGTGCGTGGCTTGGTGTTCGGTCCCGGGTCAGGTGCCGCGCTAGCTGAGGGTGGCTTCGCCGGTGAGGCGGCGGTGGTGCATGAGCCCGTCGATGCTCCGCGCGATGGTCCAGCGGCGCGGAATGATCGTGAACTCCCTGACGCCCGGCGGGTGTCGGACGGGGGGCGTCGATGCCCAGGCGGGCGCCGTGGTGGATGGCGGTGGTGCGGTAGCCGGCGTCCACCCACGCTTTGGTCACCCGCGGGTGGGCCGTGGAGATGCGGCTGAGCAAGGTGACACCGGCCGCGGTGTCGGCGACGCTCGCGGCGGTGACCAGCACGGTCAGCAGCAGGCGCCCCTGGCGCTGCCTTCCGCGCGCCTTCCTCAACGGCCCCCGGCGCGGGCGGACACGGACGGCGAACGGTCATCTGCAGCCCCCAGTGGGGCAGTTGACTCCTACCACCGGCCCACGAGCCACCGACCAGCCGTCAACCCACACCAGTACCGGATTTAACGAACTGCCGGTAACGCACACACCGTCAACAAGATTGAGCTGAAAGAGTATCGGCTCGAAAGCATCGGCGATCAACCAGTCCGTCTCGACACCACTTTGCGGGCGTGAGACAGTCGTGCTAGATACATCTTCTTCAGCAGGAGTAGAAACTGTCGCGGGGTGAGTGGGTTTCCCGCGTGTGCGGCGAATCCGAACGCACCTGCCGGTATCAAGGAGGTCTCTTCACGACGCCCTTCGGCCCCGTACCGCGGCCCGATCGCAGTCACGCTGGAGAGCGCCGCCCCCGGGCACATTCACGGAGAACCGTCCAGGAGTACTAGGTGTCCGTTTCAAGACGCTTGATCTCGCCTGAGGGACGTATCTGGGAAACAGGCGAGATCACGGCCCACGTATTCGCTGCCGCCGAAATTCTCGCCCGTCGCGGCATCGAACCCGGTTCGCGAGTGATGATGAGCGGGCCCAATTCGCTGGAATGGGTTGTGTATTTACTCGCGCTCATTCACCTTGACGCTTCGGTGGTCCTGGCCGATCATCGCGCGACCCCGGCACAGCGATCGCAGATCCGCGCGCAAGCGCGCGTGGTGCTCGAAATCCGCGACAGTACCGGCAACACCGTGACTCCGCGACCCGACTCGCATACGCAGGCCGTGCCCGATGTCGCAGCCTGGGCACAGCGCCTGGACGCCGCCGTCTCGTGGTCGTCGGGTACGACGGGAAACCCCAAGGGCATTGTCCGCTCCGGCCGCTCGATCCTGGACAACCTCGCCCTGAGCGCGGAACGCATGGGGTACCGGCCCGACGACGTCTTCCTGCCCGTCCTGCCGTACTCCCACCAGTACGGCCTGTCGCTGGTCCTCAGCTGGTGGCTGAGCGGTGGCACGCTGATGATCTACGGGCCGACCACGCGCCTGGACCGCGCACTTGAGGTCGGCGTGGCCCACGGCCTCTCCATCGTGGACGGGGCCCCATCGTCGTACTACAGCCTGCTCAACCTGCTCGACCGCCGTCCCGCTCTCGCGAACGCGCTGACGACGGTACGGGCCTGGTGCGTGGGCGGCGCGCCGCTGGGGCGCGACCTGGCGGCCCGGTTCCACGCCCGCACAGGCCACCATCTGCTCGACGGCTATGGGGCGACCGAGGTGGGGAACATCGCGCTGGCGCCCCCTACGGATCCGGTCGGATGCGGCACACCGCTGCCCGGCGTGGTCGTCGAAGTCCACGACGAGCACGGCAGGCCGCTTCCCGCCGGCCGGATCGGCGAACTCGTCGTCCGCAGCGACGGCCTGATGACCGGCTATCTCGGCGATGACGGTGAGATCGTTCCGGTCCCGGGGCCCGTGCACCACACCGGCGACATCGGGCTCCTCGACGGCGCCGGCCGTGTCTTCCCGATCGGCCGCAAGCACGCCGTGCACCGCGACGGCCACACCCTCTACCCCGACCACCTCGCCGAGCGGGCAGAGTCGGCCGGCGCGCAGACAGCGGTCGTCGCCGTCCCCGACGAACGTCTGGGCTCTCGTCTGGTGTTCGTGATCGCGGACCCGGACGGTCACGAGCCCGCGCACTGGCAACGGACGCTGCGCCCGGTGCTCGCCCGCTACGAACAGCCCGACCACATCGTCGTGCTCCCCGCATTGCCCCTCACGAGCACGGGAAAGCCCGACCTGGCCGCTCTGGAGAAGATCGCGATGACCTCGCTGCCCGCTTTACCTCACACGACCACCGACGCCACCGCGTCCGGCCCGACCGGCTACCGCATCCCCTTCGCGGACCGTGTCGACGCGCTGCGCGCGGTGCGCCGGTACGTCGCCGACAACGAAGACGCGGTGATGGACATCCTCACCGAGATCTCGCCCCACCGCACCGCCCGTGCGGAGATTCGCTCGTTCCTCGCCGCCCTTGACGGAGCGGAGGAGGAGATCCGCCGGGTGCGGCCCAGCCGCGTGCCGCGTGCAGCGGTTTTCATGCCCTCCAACATCCCGTTCTATTCATACGCGCTTTACCTCCTGGTGGCGTCCCTCTACAGCGACCGCATCACCTTTCGGCCGTCCTCCGAGATCAAGAGTCAGATGCAGCGCCTGCACACCCTGCTGGCGCCGGTTCACGGCCTACCCATCGATTTGTTCGAGCTCAGCCAGCGCAAGTTCGTGACGGGTCCCGCACGTGAGGCGGACCTCATCGTCTTCACCGGCAATTTCTCCAATGCCGAGATCATCCGCGAAGGGCTGGCGGAAGACCAGCTCTTCCTCTTCTTCGGTCGTGGTATCAACCCTTTCGTGATCGCACCCGATGCCGATCTCACACGCGCCGTGCACGACGTGACGAACATCCGGCTCTTCAACTCGGGCCAGGACTGTTTCGGCCCCGACGTCGTGTTCGTGCCCCAGGGCCGAACCGAGGAATTCGTCGACCTGTTGTCCACCGAACTCGACTCACTGCGTTTCGGCCGGAACAGCGACCCTTCTGTCGACTACGGCCCGATCTACTATGACTCGGCGCTGGTGAACTGCTCGGACTACCTGGTGCGCCATGTGAACCGTATCCGGCACGGCGGACACATCGATCTGCTGTCGCGCAGGATCGAGCCGACCGTGCTGCTGTGGGGCTTCGACGACAAAATGCCGCTGGACGAGATGTTCGCCCCGGTGTTCAACATCGTGGCCTACCCCAGTGCGAGGCGGTTGAGGGAACGGCTGTCGAGCCCGTATTTCAGCGAACGCGCCCTTGGCGCGATGGTCTACGGCAACGATCCGGAGACGGTGAAAGTCCTGGCCAAGCGGCATCAGACCTGTGTCAACCACACACTGCTCGACGCCGACGACGGCAACCGCCCATTCGGCGGGTTCGGGATGAGGGCGAACTACCTCTCCTACGGCGGCGAACGGCACGCCGAACCACTGCTCATGTCGCAGGCCGTGGCACAGAACCTGCCGTCGTCCGCCCCGGTCACGGCGGGCTGGCGGTGACCCGGGTGGGCAAGCGGTACACCGACGCGTGGTCCGCGATCGTCGACCTGCTGGTGGCGAACGGGGTGGACACCTGCTTCGGTCTGCCCGGCGACGACCTGGAGTTGCTGCGCGCCCTCGACCGCGCCGGCGTGGACCTCGTACCGTGCCGTGACCAGCGCAACGCGATGTACATGGCGACCGGTTACGCGCTCCAGTCGGGTCGGCTCGCCGTCTGCGCCCTGGGTAAAGGACCGGCTGTCACGCACGCGGCCACCGGGCTCCTTGAGGCACGAGAGTCCGGTGCACCGGTCTTGGTGCTCGCCGCAGGTGTGCCCGAACGGCGCCGTGGCGGCGGCGGGTTCCAGGAACTCGACCAGGTCGCCGTGACCGCGCCCCTTGTGCGGTGGGCCCACCGGGTGGGACATCCGGACCGGGTCGTCCCCTCGACGGTGACGGCACTGACCCGAGCGTTCGGGCCGCCACCCGGGCCCGTCTACCTGGAGGTGCCCGATGACGTCCGCACGACGGAGATCGTTTTCTCCGGACCGCAGCCGACGCTGCCCGAGCCACTTGTCCTTGAGCCCGGCCCCGTGACGTCGGGACCGGCGCTGGCGGCGATCCGCGCGAGTCGGCGTCCAGTGGTGCTGGTGGGCGGCGGGATGCGGCACCGCAACGCCGACGGTGTGGTCGAGCGCTTCGCTGAACGCCTCGGCGCGGCGCTCTTCACCACCGCGTCCGGCCGCGGTGCCGTCGACGAGTACCACCGGCTGTTCTGCGGTGTGGCCGGCCTCTACGCCACGGCCCCCGCCCAGGAGTTGTGGTCGTCGAGCGACCTGGTGGTGTCGCTCGCCGGGCGGCTCGAGGAGACGGTCGTCGAAGGCGGCATGCCGTGGCCCCCGGTCCCGGTGGTGCAGGTCAACGTCGATCCGGGCGGGCTGTCGGCCGAGTTCCCGGGCCCGCGCGTGCTCGGGGACGCCCGGCATGCCGTGCTGGGCTGGTCGCGGGCGCTGGATGAGGACCGCACGGCCGGGCACACGGACGCGGCCGAGGTGTGGGCGAACGCGATCGACGTCGCGCGCAAGGTCATGTCGCTGGAGGTGGAAGCGGAACTGGCCCGCGCGGCGACGCTGCCGGGGATCCGCGTCGCCGAGCTTCTCGCCGCTCTGGATGCCACCGCCGGTGAGCCCCGTGTGCTGGTCCAGGAGAACGGGTTGCAGGACATGTGGTCCTACTGCTTCCCGTACCACGCCGGCGGCGGGTCCATCGTGCCCTCGGAGCAAACCCCTTTGGGCTTCGGAGCGGCCGCGGCCATCGGGGTCAAGCGGGCCGCCCCGGACCACGAGGTCACCGCGTTCATCGGGGACGGGGCATTCCTCGCGGCCCGCGCGGACATCACCGTCGCCGCTCCGGCCCACGGCGGCGTTCTGTACGTGGTGCTGTGCAACGGCGGCTATGGCTGGCTGGACGCCCAACGCGCCCGCCTCGGCCTCGATGCCGAACGCCATCCCTTCATCCGCCCGGGCGCGCCGCCGCCCGTGGTGGACGGGACGGACATCCACTGTCGAGTGCTGCGTGACAAGTCCGTGCTGACCGAGGAAGTGCTTGCCGCGCGACGGGCCTGCGCGCAGGGAAGCACGGCCGTGCTCATGGTGCCGGTCGCCCCCGACGACATCTGCCCGCCGCTGCGCGATGCCGAGGTGGTTCCGCAGTGACAGACGCGAGGGAGCCAGATGACACCAGGGGCCGCCGGGCTCGGCGCCGGGTGATGGTCACCGGATACGGGGCGGTGACGCCGCTGGGTCACAGCGTCGACGAGACGTGGACGGCGATGCTGGCCGGGCGCAGCGGCATCGACACCGTCGACAGGGTGGATGTGACCGACCTCGACGTCCGTATCGGCGGCCAGGTCCGCGACTTCACCCCCGGCCGCTACATGCCCCCGCCGGTCAGTCGGCGCGCCGACCCGTACGCGCAGTATGCGCTGGCCGCGGCGCTTGAGGCGTGCGAGCACGCCGGGCTCGTCGTCGACGACCGCCTGGCGCCGCGGGTCGCGGTGGTCATCGGCAGCGGCTACGGCCCGGTGGGGGCGATCTACCGTGCCGCGAACACCCTGCGCGACAAAGGGCCACGGGCCATCAGCCCCTTTGCCCAGGTCACGACCGCCATGGACAGCGCTGCCTGCGAGATCAGCATGCGCCTGGGCACGCAGGGGCCCAGCCGTGCCCAGAGCACGGCGTGTGCCAGCGGCGCCGACGCGGTGGGTGCGGGGATGCGCATGATCAGTCATGGGGAGGCGGACGTCGTCCTGGTCGGAGGCGCCGACGCGTGTGTCACCGCCGTCGACCTCGCGGGCAGCGGCAACGCCCGCGCGCTGTCCCGACGCAACGACGACCCGACCGCGGCGTGCCGGCCCTTCGATGTGCACCGCGACGGGTTCGTGATGAGCGAGGGAGCCGCCGTGCTGGTGCTGGAGGCCGCCGAGGTGGCCGACGGGCGAGGGGCGACGGCTCTGGCCGAACTCCCGGGCTACGGGGCGAGCTCGGACGCTCATCACTGGACCGCCCCGCATCCGCAGGGACGGGGCGCGTGCCTCGCCGTCGAGGCGGCGCTGCGCGACGCGGGGATCACGGGGGAGGACGTGGACTACGTCAATGCGCACGGCACCGGAACGCTGTTGAACGACGCCACCGAAACGGCCGTCCTGCGCAAGGTCCTCGGCGACCGGGTCACCCGGATCCCGGTGAGCTCCACCAAGTCCATGACGGGGCACATGATCGGGGCTGCCGGAGCGGTCGAGCTCGTGACTTCCATCCAGGTCCTTCGCACGGGTGATGTCCCGCCGACGATCAACTGCGACGAGCCGATCGATCCGGACATCAACTTCGTACCGCACCACACGCAGCACCACGAGGGCCTACGGACAGCCCTCAGCAACTCGTTCGGTTTCGGCGGTCACAACGCCGCTCTCGTGGTCCGAGCCGTATGAGGCCCCGGGCCGTGCACCACCTGCCGGAACCGGCCCCGCCCCCGGCCTCCGTCACTCGCAGCGGGCCGCTGACCTGGATCCAGCAGTGGCACTGGTTCGAGCGCACCATTCCCGCACCGCGGCGCGTGAACCCGACGCCGCTCGCCGACCACTGCCACGTCCCGCCCTCGGCGACCGTCGCCGACGTCCACAGGGCGCTCGCGTCCCTCACCGCCCGCCACGAGGCCCTGCGCACCACTGTCGACCCACTGCGCCCGATCCAACACGTCCACCGTGCGGACTGGGCCCCGCTGCCCGTCGACCGCGTCGAGGTGCCCGTCGTCGATGCCACCACCCTGGAGGCCGCCACGGCAGCGCTCGCCGCCTGCCCGATCGACCCCGAGCGAACTCCCCCCTGGCGCGCCAGAGTGCTGCTGGAGGCAGGAAAGCCCCGCGCGGTCCTGGTCGCCGCCCACCACGTGCTCATCGACGGCTGGGGGCTGGCAGAACTGATCAACCAACTGCACGCTCACCTGCGCGGCGACCAAGCGCCGGCGGAGTCGTCCACGCATCCGCTCGACACCATCCCCGGCCAGAACCTGGAACGCGCCCGCGCGGCGGAGCGCGAGTGGCTCATGCGTTTCGAGGCCAACCCGGCCGGCGTGCTGGCCCCGTTCGGCGGGACCGACGGCGGCGGCGGGCGCCACCGCCTCCAGCACCGCTCGGTGGCCGCGTACGGCGACCTCGACCGCGTCGCCCGGCGCTACCGAGCCAGCCCGGAGGCCGTGGTGCTCGCTGCGCTGGCCCACGACGTTGCCACCCGCACGGGCGAACACCGATTCCTCGCCTCCGTCGTGGTCTCCAACCGGACCCGAGCCGCGCTGCGCAGCAGCATCGGCGTCCGGGCCCTGACGGTCCCGGTACAGATCGATCTCCGTCCGGGCGCCGGGTTCAGCGAGGTGGTCGCCTCCGTCGTCGACGCCTCCGCCGCCGCCTACCGGCACGGTCAGTGGCGGCCCGCGGAGCTGGTCGCCGCCCAGGCCCGCATGGACCGCCGCCGCGGCGTCGTGACCGTACCCACCATCGAGTACAACTGCTATGCGTGGCCACGCGATTACCTCGTCCCCGTACCGCACACTCTGCCGGACGGGTCCGCCACCTGGGTGAGCAGCGCGCCGGACGAGCCATGCGAGACGCTGTACGTCGACTTCAGCCGCGACGGGGGAGTGGTCACCCTCGACGTCACCGTCGGGGACCACCTCCTCGACGCCGGACAGGCCGCGGCTCTGCCCGCCCGACTGTGCGGTCTCCTGCGCGCGCTCGCCGACGGTGCCGAATGCCCGGTCCCGGCAGGCTCGCTGACACCCGCGGCCTCGGGATGGTGGCGCGCTCCGCAGGGATGGGTGTGCCCGGCCAAGGTCGAAGACGTGTTGCGCGGCCACCCCGGAGTGCTGGACGTGACGGTGGCCACCAGCGGGAACACTCCAGGGGAAGGCGACGAGCCACCGCAGCTCGTCGCGCACGCCCGCACCGCCCCCTACGTCACCGCCGCCGACCTGCACCGCCACGTCCTGGACCACCTCGGCGAAGTGCCCGGTCTCCTGGCCCCCGGCCGCTATGTCCTCACCCCGGCCGGCAGCCTCGCAGCCGGTCGGACATCCGACCGCTCCCGCACCGCCAACGCCGGCAGGGCAACCCCGCGGGTCCCGTCGCGCCCGCCCACGACGGGGCCCGAACGGGCCCTCGCCACCGTCGTGGCCGCAGCCGGACCCCGCAGTCCGGCGCTCCGCTCGTTCGACGGCCCCGACGCGGTGGACATGAACCGTAGTCTCGCCGACCACGGCGTCACCCTGGTCGCCATCCCCCGTCTCCTGGCACTGCTCCACCAGTCCGGCTTCACCGGGATCGCCTCGGACGAACTGATCGGAACGGCCTCGCTCGGCCACCTCGCCGCAGCCCTGGAGCCCATACCGCCATGCGCCCACCGTGGAGGAGAAACCTCACCATGACCGCGCACCACACTCCCGCGACCTCCGTGGACCGCCTGGCCCCGTGGGCCTTCGCCGCCTTCGTCGAAGCGAACACGCACGAAACCGCCTACCGCCCACCGGTGGTGGACGGCCCCGTCGGACCGACCATCATCCGCAACGGCCGCCCGTTGGTGAACTTCGCCAGCATCAGCTTCCTCGACCTGGAACGCCACGTCCCGCTACAACGTCACTTCGCCGAGGGGGCGCGCGCCCACGGCCTGAGCACCAGCGGATCCAGGATGACCCAGGGAATCTGCCGCCCGCACCAAGTCCTCGAGGAAACGATCGCCCACCACACCGGCAAAGAGCGAGCCATCAGCTTCGCCACGGGACTGCTGGCCAACATCGGGTTCGTCCACGCCATGAGCAGTTCCGCGCACTTCGACACGGGGATCGAGGTCCGCAACCACGACACCGTCTTCGTCGTCGACCGTGACGTCCACTGGAGTATCTGGAAGGGCGTCGAAGGACTCGGCTACGGCCGCAACGTCCACGCGTTCCGGCACAACGACACCGCCGACCTGGCACGCATCCTGGACCGGATCCGGCCGGGCAAGACCGTGGTGATCGCCGAGAGCATCTACTCGGCCGACGGCACCATGGGACCGATCGTGGAGATCCTCGACGAGTGCGACCGGCACGGCGCCATCAGCATGATCGACGACGCGAACGGCTTCATGGTGTACGGACCCCAGAACCGTCCCTACGCCCGCGAGGCGGCCGCGATCCGGGAACGGGCCGACTTCGTCATGGTGTCCCTGTCGAAGGCCATCGGCCTTGAAGGCGGCGCGATCGCCGGACCGGCGGCGGCCATCGACGCCTTCGAACTGCTCTCCGGCACCTCGATGTTCACGGCCGCCATCCAGCCACCCACCGCTTATGCCGCCAAGCGCACGATCGATGCCCTCGCTGCCAATCCGAAGATCGTCGACGACTACTTGGCGCACGCCGCCCGCCTGCGCCGACAGATGCACGAGGCCGGCACGCCGACCACGCCGACCGAGTCGTACATGCTCTCGGTACCGATCGGGAACGACGCCGCCGCCCTGCAGATGCGGGAGTGGTTCGTCGAGGACGGCTACCTCGTGCCCGTCTTCTCCTACCCGGCCGTCTCCCGCAACCAGGCGCTGCTGCGCCTGTTCCCGCACGCGGGCCACACCGAGGAGCAGGTGGACGGCTTCCTACGCACCCTCCTCGCCTACCGACGCCGTCTCGGGCTCTGACGTCCCCACCGGGGCCCCGCCGCGCGAACCGATGATCGACGGGCGCGACCGGCCGAGTCGGCCCCGCCCCCCTAGGAGGAACCCGTGGAGTGACCACCGAGAAGTCCTTCACCGCCGACCTCGACATCGACTCCCTGTCGATGGTGGAGATCACCGTGGCGGTCGAGGACGAGTTCGAGGTGAAGATCCCGGACGGCCGGGTCACGGAGTCAACCGCGGGTGACCGTTGCCGCACGGCTCGGCACGTGCAGCCCAAGGACCGTTCCCTGTACGAACAAGACTGCTTCGGGAGGATGCGCTGTGCACGGAATGATGCCGCACAAGGGCGGGCGGCCATGAGCGTCCTCGATCGCTTCCGGCTCGACGGTCGCGTCGCCGTGGTCACCGGCGCCTCCTCCGGGCTGGGCATCGCCTTCGCCACCGCGCTGGCCGAGGCCGGCGCCGATATCGTGCTCGCGGCGCGGCGCATCGAGAGGCTGGAGCCCGTGGGCACGGCCGTCGAGAAGCTGGGCCGCCGGGCCGTCGCCGTGCGTACCGACATTGCCAAGCCGGAGGACTGCCGCGCCCTGATCGAGACAGCCGTGCAGGCACTCGGGCGGGTGGACATCCTCGTCAACAACGCCGGAATCAGCAGCGAACAACCCGCGGAGGAGGAGACACCGGAGCAGTTCCGCGAGGTCGTCGACATCAATCTCAACGGCTCCTACTGGATGGTTCAGGCCGCGGGCGCTGTGATGGCGCCCGGTAGTGCCATCGTCAACGTGTCGAGCGTCCTCGCGCTGGTCACGGCCGGTCTGCCGCAGGCCGCCTACTCGGCGTCCAAGGCCGGGATCCTCGGGCTCACCCGCGATCTCGCCCAGCAGTGGACCCCCGGCAAGGGCATCCGCGTGAACGCCCTCGCGCCGGGCCTCTTCACCTCGCCGATGACCGACGGCTATGCCGACGGCTACGTTGAGGCGATGATGCCCCGGGTGCTCACGGGCCGCGTCGGGCAGCCCGAGGAACTCGCCGCGGCCTTGGTCTTCCTCGTCTCCGACGCGGCGTCCTACATCACCGGCACCACCCTGGTGGTCGACGGGGGCACGCACATCGCATAGGGCCACGCAACGCGGACCCCGCCGGCCATGCTGAGGGGCTGCCACCGGGCGACGCTCCTGTGACTGACGTATGCGGCGAGATCACTGAAGAGGAAGCGTTCCGCGGCCGCGATCTCCTCTGGCCGAGCAGCGCCTACCACCGGAATCTGCGACTGGATGTGTTCATGTTGTCGATCAGTGAGCGACGGGGTCATGGCCGTCTCGGTACCACCGGGCGCGAACCCGTCGACGGTGACGCCGCAGGTGCCGCGTGTACGAGTGAGTCAGCCACGTCCGGCCCTGGATACCGCATGCCTGGCGCGCGAGATCGACGTGGACGCGTGCCTCGCCACGCGCAATGCCGCCGTCAGGCTGGTGTCCCCGGTGGTGAATCCGCTCTCGTCCGCCTGCGGGAGGAGCAGATGACGGGCCATGGAGGTGCGGGTGACGACGGGCCGTACCGACGTCCGCCGCGCCTGAACGGCAGTGAAGCCGCGGGCATGTCACGGGCGCTGCGGACGCGCGTCGCATCTCCGGGCTCGGGCTGGCAAGCATCGCGGCTGCCCAACGGGGTCTACCGTGCCTGTGCCGGGGCGCGGGCACGGCCACTTGTTGCCGTGCTGCGGAGGACGGTGTGGCGAGGGCAGGCACCGGGCGGGGCTGGACATCGGTGCGGTGAGCACGTCGCGCACCATGATGCCCTTCCGGCCCTGGGCAGCGACAAAGGATGGGTCTGTGGCACAGGGCAGGGTGGGGTGTCGGCCTTGGACCTTACGTGTCGGCCGGTCGGTACTTGCACACGCCTGGTTTTCGGCACGTGCCTGCCACCGACCCAGCTGGGAAGGCCAGGCCCGCTACACGGTCCGGCGTTGAAGCCGGGGAGTCCTGCATTCGGGGCCATACCATTCGACAGCCCGGGGGGTCGGCGATGACGACGAAGCCGACCACCCCTGCCCTTCCGCGTGAACCGCTGGGCGATCCGCGTCTACGCCGCCTGGTTGTGGGTGAAGGGCTGGCGGCCGTGGTCGATGCGCTGTTCCTCATATGGCTCACGCTCTTCGTGCTCGAACTGTCAGAACCCGGAATCACCACGGGGCTGGTTCTCGTGGCCGTGGCGCTGCCGCGAGCAGCGCTGCTGCTTCCCGCGGGAGTGCTGGTCGACCGGATCGGTCCCGCGCGGGTCGTGGCCAGTGCTGCCTGGCTCCGGGTCGCGGTCCTGCTCGTCCTCGGCGCCTTGGTCACCTTGACCTTGCCATCGGTGATGGCGGTCGCGCTGCTCGGCGGGCTACTCGGCGCCGCCGACGCGGCGTATTTCCCGGCGGCCCTGGCGTTGATACCTGCCGTCGTGCCGACCGAGCGGCTCTCCCGGGTCAACGCGCTGGTGCAGGGGGCGGAGTCGGCGGGCGATCTGGTCGGCCCGGCGGTGGCCGCCGGAGCCATCGCCGCAGTGGGCTTCAACGCGACGCTCGGTGTGATCGTGGCGTTGGCCGCGTTGGCTGCCGCCGCACTCAGCAGGCTCATCCGCGTGGTGCGACGCGACGAAGGCGCCGGGGACGATGCCGGTCCTGACGTCATCGACGGCGAGCAGCTCAGCACTGCACGCGCCCTCGGCGCGGGTTTGCGATACGCCTGGCATGAACCGCTGGTGCGGGGAATGCTGGCGGCGATCGCCCTGATCAACATCACGGTCGTGGGCCCGGTGCTGGTGGGCGGCGCGGTGCTCGCCGATCAACGCCTAGGTGGCGCCGGGGCGTTGGGCATCGTGCTCTCCGGTTTCGGTGCCGGATCACTGGCCGGGTCCCTGATCGCCGGGTGGCGGCCGCCCGCCCGGCGCGGCTGGACCGTGGCCGGCGGGGTCGCCGCGATCGGCGCGGGCCTGGCCGGACTCGCCGCCGTCACCCATGTGATCGCCGCGACAGCGGTCGTCTCGCTCATCGGCCTGGGGTCCGGCTTCCTCGGAGTGGTCATCGTCGCCACGCTGCAGGAGCGGGTACCCAACCAACTGCTGGGCCGAGTGCTGAGCCTCGTCGTGCTGGCCACGGTGGCGTTCGACCCGCTCTCCTACGTACTGGCCGCCGTCCTGCTCCCGTACGGCACGACGGCACTGTTCCTGGTCTGCGGGAGCGCCGTCCTGGCGTGCGCCGCCCTGGTCGCCGCGAGCCCAGCGATCCGGTCCCTGCGTTGAGCTTCTCGTTCCCCCTCCGAGCCATGACCCGGCCGCCGACCGAGAGACAGCCCTGCGTGCGGTGGCCGAGCCGGCTCGCCGGGCCCAGGAGGCCGGTCGGCCGCGTCCCGGCTTCGTCGTCGACGGTCTGATCCTGGTGCTCATGGCCCATTGGGGCGTCCCGGACGTGCTGAGTACCACCGCCACGATGCTGGTCCTGGCGGGAAGGGCAGGGATCGCGGTGAACTGGCAGCCAGCAGGAAACGGCGGTCTCAACGATGTTCAGGTCCCGGCGGCCCCGGTTTCCTCTGAGGAGGCTTGGGCAGCCGCCCTCCAGTGCAAGTCACGCAATCTGGGCCGCTTGATGGCGGCCTGAGCCTGGTCTGCCCCACGCTGGACCAAGGACCCGGCCAAGTGTTCCGCCCCTCCGCACCCCGCATCGCATCCCCGATCCCCACCGCGGCCGATTCGGCGCTCGGGTGCGCGGGGAAGGGGCTGGCCGAGGCCCGCCCTGGCCCACGGCGCCGGGCGGATGGCGGAGTCCGGGTTCGCCACAGCGCTGACATCGACGCGGGCATGGAACTGGGCTGCGCCCACCCTGTGGGTCCGCTGAAGCTCGCCGACTTGATCGGCCTGGACACCGTCGCCTCGATCGCCGATTCCCTCCACGACGAGTTCCGCGAATCTCTCCACGCCCCGCGACCAGGGCTGAGGGGCTCGCACCGCCGCAGGGGTGAGGGGCCCGCGCGGCGCGACTGGGAAAGGGCGGGAAGTGCGAGTGCGGCGCTTCCCGCTCTTCGCTGTACCTCTTTCGGCACGCTCTTCCTCACCTTCCGGATTCTGGACGGTGCTCTTCCTTTCGCGGCGCCACCCCGTAGGCTGACCGCAGCAGCTGGTTCGCCCCGTCCGCCAGGCGGGGTGTCGTAAGAGGGAACCCGGTGGGAATCCGGGACTGCCCCGCAGCGGTGAGCGAGAACGACCGCCGTCACACGCACTGGGTCCGACGTACCGGACCCGGGAAGCGACGGCCAGTAGGTGTCCTCCGTCATGGAGGGCGTGCCCGCGAGTCCGAAGACCTGCCAACTGCCCGCGTGCGGACCATTCCGTGCGCGGACATCCCGGTGACCTCGAGGGCGGGTCGGCGTACACACCAGACGGTACGACCGTGCTTTTGCCGCGCGGGGTCGTGGCCGTCCGGTTCGTCATTCCCTTCGCGCTCTCGTCCCATCACCAGGGAAATTCATCTCGCGAAGGAGATCTCCGTGACATCGAAGTCCGCAGCCGCGGCAGCACGGGCCACCGTGTACGGCTACCCCCGCCAGGGCCAGAACCGTGAACTGAAGAAGGCCATCGAGGGCTACTGGAAGGGCACCGTCACCGCTGACGCCCTCCGGGACACCGCCGCCGAGCTCCGGCGCAGCAACTGGCAGCACCTCGCCGGCGCCGGCATCCACGAGGTACCCACCGGCGACTCCTCGTACTACGACCACGTCCTCGACACCACCGTCATGGTGGGAGCCATCCCCGAGCGACACCGCGCCGCCGTCGCGGCGAACGCTACGGACGGCTACTTCGCGATGGCCCGCGGTACCCAAGAGGTCGCTCCGCTGGAGATGACCAAGTGGTTCGACACCAACTACCACTACCTGGTCCCCGAACTGGGCCCCGACACCGTCTTCACGGCCGACTCCACCAAGCAGGTCGCCGAGCTGAAAGAAGCCCTCGCCCAGGGCCTGACCGCACGGCCCGTGCTGGTCGGCCCCGTCACATACCTCCTGCTCGCCAAGCCCGCACCCGGCGTGCCGGCCGACTTCGAGCCGCTCACTCTCCTGGACCGGCTGCTTCCCGTGTACGCCGAGGTGATCGCCGACCTGCGCGCGGCGGGCGCCGAGTGGGTCCAGCTGGACGAGCCCGCCCTCGTGCAGGACCGCACCCCGGCCGAGCTGAACGCGGCCGAGCGTGCCTACCGCGACCTCGGCGTCCTCACCGACCGGCCCAAGCTGCTCGTCGCCTCCTACTTCGACCGGCTTGGCAACGCCCTTCCCGTCCTTGCCAAGGCACCGGTCGAAGGGCTGGCGCTAGACTTCACGGAGGCCGCCGCCGCCAACCTGGACGCCCTGGCCGCCGTCGGCGGGCTGCCCGGCAAGCGCCTGGTCGCCGGTATCGTCAACGGCCGCAACATCTGGATCAACGACCTGCACAAGTCGCTGTCCACCCTCGGCACCCTCCTCGGGCTCGCCGACCGCGTCGATGTCGCCGCCTCCTGCTCCCTGCTGCACGTGCCGCTGGACGCCGCTGCCGAGCGCGACATCGAGCCGCAGATCCTGCGCTGGCTGGCCTTCGCCAAGCAGAAGACCGCCGAGATCGTCACCCTCGCCAAGGGCCTCGCCCAGGGCACCGACACCATCGCCGGCGAACTCGCCGCCAACCGCGCCTACCTGGCCGCCCGCGCGGAATCGCCGATCACCCGTGACCCGGCCGTACGAGCCCGCTCCGAGGCCGTGACGGACGCCGACGCGCGCCGCTCCCAGCCGTACGCCGAACGCGCCGCCGCCCAGCGCGCCCATCTCGGCCTGCCGCTGCTGCCGACCACGACCATCGGCTCGTTCCCGCAGACCACCGAACTGCGCACCGCCCGCGCCGACCTGCGCGCCGGCCGCATCGACACGGCCGGCTACGAGGAACGCATCAAGGCGGAGATCCAGGAGGTCATCTCCTTCCAGGAGAAGACCGGTATCGACGTCCTGGTGCACGGCGAGCCCGAGCGCAATGACATGGTCCAGTACTTCGCCGAGCAGCTCACCGGATACCTCGCCACCCAGCACGGCTGGGTCCAGTCGTACGGCACCCGCTACGTCCGCCCGCCCATCTTGGCCGGCGACATCTCCCGCCCCAAGCCGATGACGGTGCGCTGGACCGCCTACGCCCAGTCGCTCAGCGACCGCCCCGTCAAGGGCATGCTCACCGGCCCGGTCACCATGCTCGCCTGGTCCTTCGTCCGCGACGACCAGCCCCGCGGCGACACCGCCCGCCAGGTCGCCCTCGCCCTGCGCGACGAGGTCAACGACCTGGAGGCCGCCGGCACCTCCGTCATCCAGGTGGACGAGCCCGCGCTGCGCGAAACGCTGCCGCTGCGGGCCGCCGACCATGCCGCCTATCTGGCCTGGGCCACGGAGGCGTTCCGGCTCAGCACGAGCGGAGTGCGGCCGGACACCCAAATCCACACCCACATGTGCTACGCCGAGTTCGGCGACATCGTCGAGGCCATCGATGACCTCGACGCCGACGTCATCAGTCTGGAGGCCGCCCGCTCCCACATGCAGGTCGCCCGCGAACTGGCCGCCCACGGCTATCCGCGCGAGGCCGGGCCGGGCGTGTACGACATCCACTCCCCGCGCGTCCCGAGCGCTGAGGAGGCCGCGGACCTCCTGCGCACCGGTCTGAAGGCGATCCCGGCCGAGCGGCTGTGGGTCAACCCCGACTGCGGCCTGAAGACCCGCGGCTGGTCCGAGACCCGCGCCTCCCTGGAGAACCTGGTCGCCGCCGCCCGCACCGTCCGGAGCGAGCTGCCCGCCTCCTGACCGAGGAACCCAGTGGGGGGGGGGGGGCCCCCCCGCCCCCCCCCCCCCCCCCCCCCCCCCCCCCCCACCCCCCCCACACCCCCCCCCCCCACCCCCCCCAACCCCCCCCCCCCCCCCCCCCCCCCACCACCAAAAACACACACCACCCACCCCAC